>NZ_JBHWBW010000546.1:3178-4913 GCF_042735675.1 Kitasatospora sp. NPDC059571 | reverse complement strand
GCCCGGCTCGGGGGGGGGGGGGTCGCGGCGCGGCGCCCCCCCGGGGGGGGGGGGGCCCCCCCGCCCCCCCCCCCCCGGCGGCCACGCCCCGAGGGCCTCCACCAGTTCGACGGCCCGCAGCTTGACGTCAGGCTGGACCTCCCCGGGGCCGGGCCGCCACGGGGTGGTCGCCGGCAGCGCCACGGCCGAGGCCGTCCCGGAGACCGCAGCGGACGGTGATCCGGACGGCGATCCCGGCGGGGTGGCCGAGGGCGGGGACGCGGTGCCGGACGGCGGCCGGGCGGCGGAGTGCGTGCGCCAGCTGCACGCGGCGAGCACCGCGGCGGCCGCCCCGAGCAGCACGGTGCGCCGCGACACGTCACCGGCCCGCCCGGATCGGGGCGGCTCCGGCGGGGACGGTGCGGCCATGCCCCCCAGTCTGCCCCGCCACCGCCCCCGAGGACGGCACGCCACACCCCGCCCCCCGGCCGGCGCCGCCGTCCGCGAGGATGCGGCCGGGCCGGCCGCGGCGCTGAACTCGGAACGCTTCGACCACGGGCTCACCCTGGGTGCGACGGTGGCCCGGGCGCGCCCGAGCCGGTCCGTCGAGGCGCTGCCCGACCGGGCCGGCGGCGATCCGGTGACCGCCGCCGGGCCGGTCCTGGCCGACTCGGAGGACTCCTGACGCAGCCTCAGAAGGCCAGCGGCGCGGACGGCGGGCTCTCGCGGCCGGCCCGGTCGAGGGCGGTGGCGGTGTACCAGGAGCCGGCGGCGGGGGTGAACAGCGGCTCCGCCGCCGGCCGAACGGCGACAAGCTCACCGGGGGCGCCGGGCCGCTCGTGCCGGCGCAGGGCGAGGACGAAGGCCGGGCCGGACGCGCGGACCCGCAGGCCGGCGGTGTCGCGGAGCAGCACGGGCCGCGCCGGTGCGGGGCCGGCGGCGAGGCGGGGGAGCAGCGGGACGAGGGCGGGGCGCCGCCAGTGGTCCTCGTGCAGGCGGGTGATCGCGCCGAGCCGGTCGGCGGTCACGTCCCCGGCGCTGAACAGCAGGTCGCCGCCGATCGCCGGGAGAGCGGCGTTCAGCGCCAGGTGCCGGGAGAGCTCGGCCGGGTCCTGCCAGGCCGGGCCCTGGGCGGGCGCGCCCGCCCGGTAGGCGGCCTGGCCGATCCACAGCTGCGTTCCGCTGCCGGCCGTCCGCTCCGCCCACCAGCGGGCCAGCACCGCGTAGTCGGCGAGCGGATGGCCGATCGGCCAGTACAGCTGCGGGGCGACGTAGTCGAGCAGGCCGCGGCGGACCCAGCCGAGGCTGTTCGCGTGGATGCCGTCGTACGACTGGAACGCGGTGGTCGCCGAGCCCGCCGGGTCGGTCGAGGCGTTGCGCCACACGCCGAACGGGCTCACCCCGAAGGCCGCGTCCGGGCGGGCCGCCCGGACCAGGTCGCGCACCTCCCGGATCAGCAGGTCCACGTTGTGCCGCCGCCAGGCCGCGCGGTCGGTGAAGCCGGCGCCGTACGCGGCGAACGTCCGGTCGTCGGGGAAGTCCCGGCCGCCCGACGGGTACGGGTAGAAGTAGTCGTCGAAGTGCACGCCGTCGACCGGGTAGCGGGCCACCGCGTCGAGCACCGCCCCCCCGACGAACCCCCCGGGGGGCGGCCCCCCCCGGGGGTATTTGATCCCCCCCCCCGACCCCCCCCGCCCCACCCGGGGGCGGGGGGGCCGGGGCCCCGCGGGGGGCAGCCCCCGGGGCGCCTGGCGCC
>NZ_JBHWBW010000546.1:1372-3168 GCF_042735675.1 Kitasatospora sp. NPDC059571 | reverse complement strand
TGATTTAGTCTTTCTTTTGGCGCCCCGGAGGCGGGGCGGGGCGCCCCCGCTGCGCCCCCCCGCCCGGGGCCGCCCCCGGCGGGGCCCCCCGGCACCCCCGGGTCGTAGTAGAGCCCGCCCCCGTACGCCACCGTCCACTCCGGGTGGCGGCGGGCCGGGTGCCCGGCGGAGAGCAGGCCCGGGTCCTCGTGCAGCGCGATCCGGTACGGGTTGAACCAGGCGTGGAAGGCCAGGCCCCGGCGGTGCGCCGCGGCGACCAGGAACGCCAGCGGATCCCAGCCGGGGTCCCGGCCCTGAACCCCCGTCAGCCACTGCGACCACGGCTCCAGCCGGGACGGCCAGAAGGCGTCCGCGGTCGGCCGGACCTGGACGAACACCGCGTTGGCGCCGACCGCCGCCAGCCGGTCGAGCACGGCGGTGAACTCCTCGCGCGCCCGGTCCGGCGCAAGGCCCGGCGCGGACGGCCAGTCGATGTTCTCCACCGACGCGATCCACACCCCGCGCATCCGGCGCTCGGGTGCCGCGGACGCCGCCGCCTCCGCCGCCTCCGCCGCCTCCGCCGCCTCCGCCGGCCCGCCGAGCGGGCTGAGCGCCAGCGCGCCGCAGCCGGCGAGGAAGGTGCGGCGGTGGACCATGCGGGCGGCTCCTGACGACGGACGGCGAATGTGACGGAGTGTCAACCGGGCGCGGCGGCCGGAGCGCCCCGGGGCCGTCCGACACACCGCGGGGTGGTCCGTGCGGAGGAATTTCCGCCGCCGCGCGCCGCCACCGGCCGGCCGGCGGCCCGGCAACCGCCATGGTGGTGGACGTCCGGCCTGCCGCGGGCCCGTCCGCGCGACCCGTCACCACGGAGGAACTGTGCGCCCGACGCCGTTCGCCGCCGTCCTCGTCGGCGTGCTGCTGCTCACCACGGCCGCCGCCCGGACCCAGGCCGCCACCCCGCCGCGCGCGGCGCAGCCGGTCCTCGCCGCCGACCTCGACCGGCTGCTCGGCGATGCCCGGCTGACCGGCGCCCAGGCCTCCGCACTGGTCACCGACGCGGCGACCGGCGAGGTGCTGTACCGGCACGACCCCGGCGCGCTGCTGCTGCCCGCCTCCACCCTGAAGACCGTCACCGCGGCCGCCGCACTGGACGTGCTCGGCCAGGACCACCGGTTCACCACCGACGTCCTGGCCGCCGGCCGGCGCAGCGGCCCGCTGCTGGACGGCGACCTGGTGCTGCGCGGCGGCGGCGACCCCAGCCTGCTGCCGGCCGACCTCGACGCGCTCGCCGCGCAGGTCGCCGCCGCCGGGGTGACCGAGGTGAACGGTGCGCTGCTGGCCGACGCCTCCCGCTACGACGACGTGCCGCTCGGCGCCGACTGGGCTTGGGACGACCAGGCCGCGTACTACAGCCCGCAGATCTCCGCGCTCACCCTGACCACGGACACCGACTACGATCCCGGCACCGTCCGGCTCACCCTCACCCCCGCCGCCGCGCCCGGCCGCCCGGCGACCGTGCAGGTCGTCCCCGCCGAGGCGCCGGTGCGGCTGCGCGGCGGGGTGGACACCGGGCCGGCCGGCGGCGCCTCCACCGTCCAGGTCGACCGGCGGCCCGGCGGCAACGACCTGCAGCTCTCCGGCAGCCTGCCGGCCGGCGGCGGCACCGGCCAGGAGTGGGTGGCGGTCGACGACCCGGCCGGCCTCGCCGCCGCGGTGTTCGCCGCCGCTATAGCACAGCACGGCGGCACCGACCAAAGGGGCTACCCGGCCGGGAGCGCCCCCGCGGGCCAGGCCCCCCTGACGCCGACCGCAGC
>NZ_JBHWBW010000546.1:0-1362 GCF_042735675.1 Kitasatospora sp. NPDC059571 | reverse complement strand
GGGGCGGGGGGGGGGGGAGCCGGGGGATGCGCGGCGCGGGCGCGCACCCCCCCGGGCGCCCCGGGCGGGCCCGCGCCCCCGCGGACGCGGCCCCGATCGCCCGGCACGACTCCGCGCCGCTGTCGGCGCTGATGGTGCCGTTCCTGAAGCTCAGCAACAACGGCATCGCCGAGCACCTGGTGAAGGAGATCGGCCGGGTCGCGGCCGGCACCGGCAGCTGGCCGGCCGGGCTGGACCGGATCCGCGACTTCGTGCACCGCGCGGGCCTTGAGCCGACCGCCGCCCGGCAGAGCGACGGCTCCGGGCTGTCCCGGCACAACCTGCTGACCGCGAGCCGGCTGACCGCGCTGTTCGGCTACGCCCGCACCAGGCCCTGGTTCCGGAGCTGGTACGACGCGCTGCCGGTGGCCGGCGACACCCGCCGGATGGTCGGCGGCACCCTCACCAACCGGATGCGCGGCACCGCCGCCGCGGGCCGGGTGCACGCGAAGACCGGTTCGATGACCGGTGTCGACGCCCTCGCCGGGTACGTCGACCGGGCCGACGGCCGCACCCTGGCCTTCGCCGTCCTGCTGAACAACTTCGCGGGGGACAGCCCGCGGCCGGTCCTCGACGCGTTCGCCGTCCGCCTCGCCGGCGACACCGCCACCCCGTCCGCCCCCGGCCCGAACGGCGGCACCGGGCGCCGCACCGCCGACCCGCACGACTGGGAGACCGCCTGCCTGCTGGCCACCCGGCCGGCCGCCTGCTGACCCGCCCCACCCACGGCGCCGGCGCGCCCGCGCGAACCGAGAGGAGCCCCCGGCCGATGACGCCAGCCCCCGCCCGGGCCGCCCTGACGGCCCTCGCCCTCCTCGTCGCGGCCGCACTGCCCGGCTGCGCCCGCACCGCCGCCGACCCCGGCGACTTCCCCGCGGTGCCCGGCGGCGCGTACTCCGTCGCGCTCACCGAGCCCGACCACCTCACCCCCGGCCGCACCACCAGCAGTTACGCGATCCAGGTGCTCCAGGGGCTGTTCGACACCCCGATCACCCTCGACCCGCAGGACGGCCACCCGCTGCCGCTCGCCGCCGCCTCGCTCACCACCGGGGACCAGCGGGTCTGGACCCTGCGGCTGCGGCCGGACGGCCGCTTCCACGACGGCGAACCGGTCACCGCACAGAGCTTCGCGGCCGCCTGGGACGCCGCCGCGTACGGGCCCAACGGGTGGGAGGCGAACGCCTACTTCGCACAGATCCAGGGCTATGCCGACCTCAACCCGGGGGCGCGGGCCGCCCCCCCCCGCCCCCCCCCCAGCCGGGGCCGCGTGGGCGCCGGGACCCCCCCCCACGGCGCCCCCCCGGAGCGCGGGGGGACCGGGGA
>NZ_JBHWBW010000545.1:3617-4919 GCF_042735675.1 Kitasatospora sp. NPDC059571 | reverse complement strand
GGGGGGCCGGGCCTGGCCCCCCCCGGGCGGCTGCGCCCCCCCGGGCCGGCGGGGGCCCCCGCTGGCGCCGGGGGGCGGGGGGGGCGCCCCCCCCCCCCCCCGTCCGGTGCGTCGGGACCGCGGAGGGTCAGAGCGCCACGCCGAGGAGGGCGTCGACGGTGCGGGAGACCAGGCCGGGGGCGCCGGTGTCGTCGCCGCCGGCGGCGTTCTGGGCGGCGGCCCAGCGGTCCACCGCGGCCAGCGCGGCCGGGGCGTCCAGGTCCTCGGCCAGCGCGGCGCGGACCTCGGCGAGCATCCCCTCCGCGGACGGGCCGTCCGGCCGGGAGACGGCGGAGCGCCACAGCGCGAGCCGCTCCTGGGCCTGCGCGAGGTCGCGCTCCGTCCACTCCCAGTCGGCCCGGTAGTGGTGGGCGAGCAGGGCGAGCCGGATCGCCGCCGGGTCGACGCCCTCGCGGCGCAGCGCGGAGACGAAGACCAGGTTGCCGCGGGACTTGGACATCTTGTGGCCGTCCAGGGCGACCATGCCCGCGTGCACGTACGCCTGGGCGTAGGGGTACTCGCCGGTGGCGACCTGGGCGTGCGCGGCGCCCATCTCGTGGTGCGGGAAGGAGAGGTCGCTGCCGCCGCCCTGGATGTCGAAGGACATCCCGAGGAACTCCAGCGCGATCGCCACGCACTCGATGTGCCAGCCGGGCCGGCCGTGGCCGAGCTCGGTGTCCCAGGCGGGCTCGCCGGGGCGGGCCGAGAGCCAGAGCAGGGCGTCCAGCGGGTGCTTCTTGCCGGGGCGCTGCGGGTCGCCGCCGCGCTCGGCGAAGACCGGGAGCATCGCCTCGCGGTCGAGGCCGGAGACCGCGCCGAACTGCGGGTCGGCGTCCACCGAGAAGTAAATGTCGCCGTCCAGCTCGTACGCGGCGCCGCTCGCCAGCAGCTTCTTCACCAGCGGGACGATCCACGGGATGGACTCGACGGCGCCGATGTAGTGGGCCGGCGGGAGCATCCGCAGGGCCGTCATGTCCTCGCGGAAGAGCGCGGTCTCGCGCTCGGCGAGGGCCGTCCAGTCCTGGCCGGTGGCGACGGCCCGCTCCAGCAGCGGGTCGTCGACGTCGGTCACGTTCTGCACGTAGAGGACGTCGTGGCCGGCGTCCTTCCACACCCGCTGCACCAGGTCGAAGGTGTTGTAGGTGGCGGCGTGGCCCAGGTGGGTGGCGTCGTACGGGGTGATGCCGCAGACGTAGAGGCGGGGGGGGGGGGCCCGGGGGCCGACCCACCCGACACATGTAGGGGGGGGTGTGTGGGTTAGAA
>NZ_JBHWBW010000545.1:0-3607 GCF_042735675.1 Kitasatospora sp. NPDC059571 | reverse complement strand
GGGGGGCGCGGGGGGGGGGGCGTGCGGGTGGGGGGGCGCGGGCGGCGGGGCCGCCGGGGCGCGCCGGCCCCCTCCCCCCCCCCCCCCCGGACACTGCTCGTGGCGGTGTCGTGGATACGAAGGGGGAGCCCCTGACCAGGCAGGGCGGGAACCTCGGAGGCGGGCCAGGCATGCATGGTTCCGACTCTAACCTTGCGATCATTTGAAAGGCTAACCAGTGGGCCGGATCGGCCGGAAACCCTCCCCGCCCGGCGGCCTCCTCACAGTGGCGGCCAGGGGATGGACGGCCAGTCCGCGGACGGCAGCGGATGCCGTCCGGTGTTCAGCAGACCGGCCACCCGGCCGCGTGCGGCGGCCAGTTCGGCCGGGGTGAGGTGCGGGGCCAGGCGCTCCCCCAGCGGCCCGTCGAGGCCCGCGGCGAGCCCGGACAGCACCTCGCGCGCCTCCTCGGTCAGCGGCTGCTCGGCCCAGCCCCACAGCAGGGTGCGCAGCTTGCCCCGGACGTTGAAGGTGACGCCGTGGTCGATGCCGTACAGCCGGCCGTCGGCGGCGGGCAGCCAGTGGCCGCCCTTGCGGTCGGCGTTGTTGAGCACCGCGTCCAGCACCGCGAGGCGGCGCAGCCGTTCGTCGTCGCGGTGCACCAGCAGCGCGGTCCGCCCGCCCTCGATCTCGGCCCGGACGATCGGCAGCCAGCCCGGGGCGGGCCCGGCCGGGTCCTGGAGGTCGAGCAGCTCGGGGGCGTCCGGGTCGGGCTCGATCCACAGCTGCACCATGCCGGGGCCGTGCGGGCCGTCCCGCAGCACCGTGGGCGGGACGAGGTCCCAGCCGGTGGCCGCGGCGACCTCGTACGCGGCGACCTCGCGGCCGGCCAGGGTGCCGTCCGGGAAGTCCCAGAGCGGGCGCTCGCCGGCGACCGGCTTGTAGACGCAGGGCGCGGTGACGCCGTCGAGCGAGGCGGTGCAGTACAGGACGGCGTTGGAGGCGTCGGTGAGGCGTCCGTGCACCGTGAGCACGCCCCCGCCCAGCAGGGCGAGGGCGGCGGGGACGTCGGCGGCCAGGGCCGCGCTGGTCCGCGGGTCGGTGCCGGGGAGGGCGTCCCCGGCCGGGTCGTCGCTCAGCGCCGGTAGCCGTTCGCGCGCGGGCACAGGTGGCCCTCCGGGTCCAGCGGCAGGTTGCAGAACGGGCAGGGCCGGCGGCCGGCGGCCACCAGGTCGAGGGCGCGCTTGGCGAACACCCGGGCCATCGCGCCGGTGAGCCGCACCCGCAGCATGTCGGGGCCGTTCTCGTCCTCGTCGTCGAAGAGCGCGGCCTCTTCCTCCTCCGCGTCCTCGATCACCGCCTGGGCCTCGACGACCAGGCGCTCGTCGACGCTGTCCCAGGCGAGCGCCATCGTGCCGACCCGGAACTCCTGCTCCAGCGGGAGGTCGAGCGGCGCGCTGTCGAGCAGTTCGGTGGGCGCCACGGCGGGGATCGCGACCGAGCCGGAGCTGCGCCGCAGGGCCTCGTCGAGCACCTCGTCGACCCGCTCCGCGAGCGCGGCCACCTGGGCCTTCTCCAGCAGCACGCTGGTGATCCGGCCGCGGGCGCTGGCCTGCAGGTAGAACGCCCGGGATCCGGGCTGGCCGACGGTGCCGGCCACGAACCGCTCGGGCTGGTCGTAGAAGAAGACCTGACGGGGCACTCTCTCGCTCCGGATGGTTTCGGACGGGGGCTCACGGCCACCCTACGACGTGGGCCGCAGCCGTGCGGCGGGAGGTGTCAGCCGGTGCCGCCGACCACGGCGTCGCCGCCGGGCACGGCGTGCGGCACGGCCCTGGGGGCCAGCGGGCCGAGCGAGCCGGTGTCGCCGAGCCGCAGCAGGAAGGGACGGTTGGGGGTGTAGCGGATCGCGGTGACCGAGCACGGCTCGACCGAGATCCGCTGGAAGTGGTCGAGGTGCAGGCCGAGCGCGTCGGCCACCACCGCCTTGATGACGTCGCCGTGCGTGCACACCAGCCACAGCGCGTCGTCACCGTGCTCGGCGGCGACCTTGCCGTTCCACTCGCGGACCGCGTCGACGGTGCGGTGGCCGAGCTCGCGCAGCGTCTCGCCGCCGGGGAAGGCGGCGGCCGAGGCGTGGTCCTGGACGGTGCGCCAGAGCGGCTCCTCGGCGAGCTCGCGCAGCGGCCGGCCCGTCCAGTCGCCGTAGTGGCACTCGCCGAAGCGCTCGTCCACGGCCGCCGCGCCGAGCTCGGGGCGCTCGGCGAGCAGCGGCTCCAGGGTCTGCCGGCAGCGCTCCAGCGGGCTGCTGACGGCCTGCACCAGCGGCAGGCCGGCGAACCGGCCCGGGAGGGCCGCGGCCTGCTCGCGCCCGGTCTCGTCGAGCTCCACGCCCGGCGTCCAGCCGGCCAGGATCCCGGCGGTGTTGGCGGTCGATCGGCCGTGGCGGACGAGCAGCAGCGTGGGCATGGCGCCAAGCGTAAGGCCTCGCACCTGCCGGTCGGTGGCGCGGATCCCGCCCGGGCGGCCCGGGGCGGGCGCGGTGCCCATCGGGTGTGCTTTCGGCGGAGGTGACTCGCGTTCCCCGCCGGGCACGCGACAATGTCCGACATGATCGTCGATTGTGCCGTCTACCGGGACGGGCACCGCACCGAGGGCCCGGCCGACTTCTCGGACGCCCTGGACGCCGCACGGGCCAGCGGTGACGCCTTCGTGTGGATAGGCCTCCACGAACCGACCTCCGAGGAACTCGACCTGGTCGCCGCGGAGTTCGGCCTGCACCCGCTGGCCGTCGAGGACGCGCTGACCGCCGCGCACCAGCGGCCCAAGCTGGAGGCGTACCCGGAGTCGCTCTTCACGGTGGTGAAGACGGTCGGCTACCGGACCTCCGACCGGTCGGTCGAGGTCGGCGAGGTGCTGGTGTTCATCGGCGACGCGTTCGCGATCACCGTCCGGCACGGCGAGGTGAGCCCGCTGGCCTCGCTGCGCAAGGATCTGGAGACCCAGCCGCAACTGCTGCGCCACGGCCCGGCGGCGGTGCTGTACGGGGTCTGCGACCGGGTGGTGGACGACTACCTGGATCTCGCCGCCACCCTCCAGGGCGACCTGGACGAGCTGGAGTCCGAGGTGTTCGCGCCCGGGCGGGTGCGCGGCGTCGCCGAGCGGATCTACGGCTTCAAGCGCCAGGTGGTGGCGTTCCGCCGGGCCACCGCGCCGCTGCAGGACCCGGCCACCCGGCTGGTGCGCACCGAGATGCCGTACGTGCCGGAGGAGCTGCGCCCGTACCTGCGGGACGTGCTGGACCACCTCACCAAGGTGAACGAGCAGGTGGACGGCCTGGACCGACTGCTGTCCGACATCCTGAGCGCCAACCTGGCGCAGGTCAGCGTGCAGCAGAACGACGACATGCGGAAGATCTCCGCCTGGGCGGCGCTGGCGGCGGTGCCGACGCTGATCGCCGGCATCTACGGGATGAACTTCGACCACATGCCGGAGCTGCACCAGGTGTGGGGCTATCCGGCGGCGGTGGCGCTGATGGCGGGCGTCTGCGCGGTGCTGCACCGGTTCTTCAAGCGGGCCGGCTGGCTCTGAGCCGGACGCGGGCGGGCCCGGGTGCGGTGTGCACCCG
>NZ_JBHWBW010000544.1:3798-4947 GCF_042735675.1 Kitasatospora sp. NPDC059571 | reverse complement strand
GGGGGTCGTTGTTTCAGAACAACACAGTGGACGCGAGCAACTGAGGACAAGCCCTCGGCCTATTAGTACCGGTCAACTCCACCCATTACTGGGCTTCCATATCCGGCCTATCAACCCAGTCGTCTACTGGGAGCCTTACCCTCTCAAGGAGGTGGGAGTGCTCATCTCGAAGCAGGCTTCCCGCTTAGATGCTTTCAGCGGTTATCCCTCCCGAACGTAGCCAACCAGCCATGCCCTTGGCAGGACAACTGGCACACCAGAGGTTCGTCCGTCCCGGTCCTCTCGTACTAGGGACAGCCCTTCTCAACACTCCTACGCGCACAGCGGATAGGGACCGAACTGTCTCACGACGTTCTAAACCCAGCTCGCGTACCGCTTTAATGGGCGAACAGCCCAACCCTTGGGACCTACTCCAGCCCCAGGATGCGACGAGCCGACATCGAGGTGCCAAACCATCCCGTCGATATGGACTCTTGGGGAAGATCAGCCTGTTATCCCCGGGGTACCTTTTATCCGTTGAGCGACGGCGCTTCCACAAGCCACCGCCGGATCACTAGTCCCTACTTTCGTACCTGCTCGACCCGTCAGTCTCACAGTCAAGCTCCCTTGTGCACTTACACTCAACACCTGATTGCCAACCAGGCTGAGGGAACCTTTGGGCGCCTCCGTTACTCTTTAGGAGGCAACCGCCCCAGTTAAACTACCCACCAGACACTGTCCCTGATCCGGATCACGGACCCAGGTTAGACATCCAGCACGACCAGAGTGGTATTTCAACGGCGACTCCACAACAACTGGCGTTGCTGCTTCACAGTCTCCCACCTATCCTACACAAGCCGAACCGAACACCAATATCAAGCTATAGTAAAGGTCCCGGGGTCTTTCCGTCCTGCTGCGCGAAACGAGCATCTTTACTCGTAATGCAATTTCACCGGGCCTGTGGTTGAGACAGTCGAGAAGTCGTTACGCCATTCGTGCAGGTCGGAACTTACCCGACAAGGAATTTCGCTACCTTAGGATGGTTATAGTTACCACCGCCGTTTACTGGCGCTTAAGTTCTCAGCTTCGCCACGACGAATCGTGACTAACCGGTCCCCTTAACGTTCCAGCACCGGGCAGGCGTCAGTCCGTATACATCGCCTTACGGCC
>NZ_JBHWBW010000544.1:1738-3703 GCF_042735675.1 Kitasatospora sp. NPDC059571 | reverse complement strand
GGTGTGGCCCCCCTTCTCCCGAAGTTACGGGGGCATTTTGCCGAGTTCCTTAACCACAGTTCACCCGAACGCCTCGGTATTCTCTACCTGACCACCTGAGTCGGTTTGGGGTACGGGCCGCCATGAAACTCGCTAGAGGCTTTTCTCGACAGCATAGGATCATCCACTTCACCACAATCGGCTCGGCATCAGGTCTCAGGCTCATGTTGTGCGGATTTGCCTACACAACGCCCTACACCCTTACCCCGGGACAACCACCGCCCGGGCTGGACTACCTTCCTGCGTCACCCCATCGCTCACCTACTACAGGCTTGGACCGGCGGCTCCACCACGTCCCTTCGTCCGAAGACTCCGGGCCGGCTTCACGGCCTTAGCATCACCTGGTTCGACGTTGGCGCTTCAAAGCGGGTACGGGAATATCAACCCGTTGTCCATCGACTACGCCTGTCGGCCTCGCCTTAGGTCCCGACTTACCCTGGGCAGATCAGCTTGACCCAGGAACCCTTGGTCAATCGGCGCAAGAGTTTCCCACTCTTGTATCGCTACTCATGCCTGCATTCTCACTCGTGAACCGTCCACAACTGGATTCCTCCGCTGCTTCACCCGGCACACGACGCTCCCCTACCCATCCACAGCGCCGTTGGGCGTATTCTGTGAATGACACGACTTCGGTGGTGTACTTGAGCCCCGCTACATTGTCGGCGCGGAATCACTTGACCAGTGAGCTATTACGCACTCTTTCAAGGGTGGCTGCTTCTAAGCCAACCTCCTGGTTGTCTCTGCGACTCCACATCCTTTCCCACTTAGCACACGCTTAGGGACCTTAGTCGGTGTTCTGGGCTGTTTCCCTCTCGACCATGGAGCTTATCCCCCACAGTCTCACTGCCGTGCTCTCACTTACCGGCATTCGGAGTTTGGCTAAGGTCAGTAACCCGGTGAGGCCCATCGCCTATCCAGTGCTCTACCTCCGGCAAGAAACACACGACGCTGCACCTAAATGCATTTCGGGGAGAACCAGCTATCACGGAGTTTGATTGGCCTTTCACCCCTAACCACAGGTCATCCCCCAGGTTTTCAACCCTGGTGGGTTCGGTCCTCCACACGGTCTTACCCGCGCTTCAACCTGCCCATGGCTAGATCACTCCGCTTCGGGTCTTGGGCATGCAACTCAAACGCCCTATTCGGACTCGCTTTCGCTACGGCTACCCCACACGGGTTAACCTCGCTACACACCGCAAACTCGCAGGCTCATTCTTCAAAAGGCACGCAGTCACAGTCCGAAGACTGCCCCCACGGCTTGTAGGCACACGGTTTCAGGTACTATTTCACTCCGCTCCCGCGGTACTTTTCACCATTCCCTCACGGTACTATCCGCTATCGGTCACCAGGGAATATTTAGGCTTAGCGGGTGGTCCCGCCAGATTCACACGGAATTTCTCGGGCTCCGTGCTACTTGGGAGAAGCTCAAGTGAGCCGCACAGATTTCGTCTACGGGGGTCTTACCCTCTACGCCGGACCTTTCGCATGTCCTTCGACTATCCATACGGTTTCTGACTCACCCAGCCGCCGGCAGACGACTGAAGAACTTTCCCACGACCCCTCATACGCAACCCCTGCCGGGTCTCACACGTATCAGGTTTAGCCTCATCCGGTTTCGCTCGCCACTACTCCCGGAATCACGGTTGTTTTCTCTTCCTGCGGGTACTGAGATGTTTCACTTCCCCGCGTTCCCTCCACATACCCTATGTGTTCAGGTATGGGTGACAGCCCATGACGACTGCCGGGTTTCCCCATTCGGACACCCCCGGATCAAAGCTCGGTTGACAGCTCCCCGGGGCCTATCGCGGCCTCCCACGTCCTTCATCGGTTCCTGGTGCCAAGGCATCCACCGTGCGCCCTTAAAAACTTGGCCACAGATGCTCGCGTCCACTGTGCAGTTCTCAAACAACGACCAGACACCCATAC
>NZ_JBHWBW010000543.1:0-4959 GCF_042735675.1 Kitasatospora sp. NPDC059571 | reverse complement strand
CCGTGCGGCCTCCACGGCCTCGGCCGAGACGGTCACGTCTGTCATCAGGTGCTACTTCCTTGATCGGGAGTTACACCGTTCTTTTTACAGACCCGTCCGACAGGCATGCCGCCTGGTCAGGACATTCGCATTGGACGATTGTGGCGAGAGGCTGACATGTTCGCATGTGTGAGGGCCGGCATGGTGCTGGCCGGAGTGGTACTGGTCGGAGGTGTCCTGACGGGGTGTTCTTCGATGGGCGATGCGGCTGCGGGCAAGTCGGTGGTGCCGAGTGGAGGCAATGGCGCCTCGCCGTCCCCTACTGTCTCCGCGGGGGCTGTCCCGATCGCCTGCGCTTCGCCGGAGCCCACGCAGAGCTGGTGGGGCGGTACCTCTGAGGGCCTGCCGGCCGATGTGCGGTGTCTTCCGCACGTTGCCGACGGCTATCTCGTTGATGCGCCGCCCGCCGCGGACGGCACCGGGATCGAGGGCCGTTCCCTGATGGTCCACCCGACCGACGACACCACCCGTGAGCAGGCACTCGCCCTGTGCCGTAGGCTGACCGAACTGGGCTACGGTCCGGGCGGAAGCCATGGCATCTCTGTCCTCGCCCTGGAGGGTGGGCCCGGCCGATACATGTCGATGCCGAATCGGCCGGCATGCGAGCAGCTGGGCTGACGCTGCTTGGTGCCTGTCGCTCTCGGGGGCAATTTCTCGGAAGCCCTGGCTGCTCCGGCTGGCGGCGCGAGTGATAGTTCGCCGCGACAGGTAGCGGTGAGGTCATTGGTGCCGGAAGCCGCTGGGCTGGCTGGCCATGCGTTTGCGCTGCCCGTCGGAGCGCTTCTGCACTGCGCCAACACCAAGGGCCGGATGCGGACGTCTACTGCGGTTGCCGGGGCTCCTTCCGTGGCTTCGGTGCCTCGAGGTGGGCGGTCTGGGCGGATACGTGGATTGACGCCCGGAGACCGTTCGTGCGGTCCGAAGGTGGGGCCAGGGCTGTCTGCGGCGCATAGCCGCAGGGGCGCGCGTCAGGCTAGAGCCGAAAGGGAGTTCGCCCGAGCAGATCTGGCTTGCTGAGGCCCAGGCCCCTGGTGGGGGGCCTGGGCTTGGCGTCAGCTCGCGTAAAGTGCGGCGACCTGTTCAGGTGTGAGGGCGTATGGGTAGCTTCGTACGTCACTGACTGACCCGGTGACCTGGTTGCTGACGGAAGAGCCCGTGACGGCTGCACCGATGGTGGTGGCGCCGGCAGCGTTCCAGGGAGTCGGGTTGGTCCCGGCGCCCGCGAACGTGCCATTGACGTACAGGGTCATCGCCTTGGTTGCCGGGTCGTAGGTGGCGACCAGGTGGGTCCACGTGTTGGGCTGGGGTGAGGGGGCCGCGTAGGCCGCGTAGTAGGCCGACGGCGGGTTGGTGTCGGTGGATGGTGCGACGAAGGCCCATGCATTGAATGCCGGGGAGTACTGCAGGTAGTAGGAACCGCGGGCCGTGCCGTTCTGGGTGACGAAGGCCTGGTAGCCGCTGACATTGGTGATCTTCACCCAGGCGGCGACCGAGTAGGCCTGGCTGGTGTCGACACTGGGCGTTGCCGTCTTGAGGTAGGTGCTGCCGTTCAGGACGGTGGCGCGTTGGCGGTGCCCTTGTGGTCGGTGCTGAAGGTGAGTGTGCCGTTGACCGTGGCGGGGTTGAGTCCGGTGCTGTCGGTCGCGGTGTTGTTGTTGGTGCTGGCGGCGGTCAGCGTCCACTGGTCGGTGCCTAGCGTGGTGCTGAGGACCGTGGCAGCGTTGGCCGCGGTGTAGACGCCGGGAGTGGTGGTGGTCAGCTGCGGCTTCCCGGTCCATACCTGGAGAGCGCCGGTGGGGGTGATGCCCCACAGCGTTGGGTTGCCGTCGCCGGTCAGGTCGCCGTCGGAGCCGATGCGGGGCCACTTTGCGGCCGTGATGCCGGTGCCGATGACGGTGGTGCTGGCGATGCCGGTCAGCGTGGGGTAGGCGACCGGTTCGCCGAAGGGCGGCTGGATGCTGCCCGTGCCGACGGTGAAGGTGTAGCCACGGACCTCGCCGGTGCTGGCGTTGCGTGCCCACAGGCCGGGGTGGCCCTGGCCGGCCCAGTCGCCGGGCGAGATGAGGTCCCAGCCCTTCCAGCCGGCGGCCGGACAGCTCCTAGTCCTGGTCGTTGCAGGGGACGCTGTCGCTGTCGGTGGATGGGGAGAATCCGTCGCTGCTGCCGGTGCTGGTGGGGGTGGAGGGTGCTGGTGCCGTGGGTGCCCATGTCGACGCGGCGGTCCTGCTCGTCGATGCGGACGGCTTCCTGCGTCTGTGGGTCGATCACGGTGGTGAAGGCCGGGACGGCGGTGGTGCCCAGATGCTGCAGTCCCTCGAAGGCGGCCGAGTGTAACCAGGCAATGTCGGTGAAGGTGGCCGCCTGGAACGAAACGGTGCTGGTGAAGATGGCTCTCTCGAACGAGGCGGGGCCAGCGAAGGCGGCCGCGTTGAACCAGGCGTCGCGGGCGAAGGCGGCCGAGAGGAACCTGGTATCGCCGGTGAAGGTGGCCGAGTCGAACTGGGCGGTGGGACACACCGCGCGCCGACCTGGCACCTGGCCGACGACCAGCCCTCTCACCCGACGCACTTGGCAGCGGTCGTGGTTTCCCCCTCCGGTTCCCCGACCACCTCCCCGAGGCGCGGATCGTGGGTCCTACGATCGGGGTCCGAATCGCCCGGATCAGTCCTGCGTCTCAAGCTGCAGACATGCCCTGGTCCTCCAGCCGGCCGGGCTGCGCACCGTTTCTACCTCGCTGGCCAGTATCTCGACGATGCCCAGACCTCGCCCGCGCTCGTCCTCGTCGAGGCCGAGGCAGGGCGCGCCCTGGGGCTTTGCGCGCTCGGCCGGGCCGGCTGCGGCCCGGCGGCGCGGGCGGTGGGCCTGGGACGCTCGGGGCGCTCGGCACGGTGGGGACGGAAAGCCGGGGAAGTGAATCGCGCTGAGGAAGGCCCCGGCTGGGCGGGGCGGGAAGGCGCGGTGACCGACGGCGCCAGCTCGGCCGACGCCTCCTCGGTGACAGCCGATGCGGGCTCGACTGGTGCCTCCTCGGTGCTGACGGCGTCGACGGTGCCTGCGGCGTCGGGGGCGTCCTCGATGAAGAAGGAGCCGTCCATCAGCACCCGGCGCATCGGCCGCACCGCCCGTCCGGCGATCCACCCGGCCCGCGGGGCGATCGCGAGAGCGGCCGTGTCGAGGACGACCAGGAACGGCGAGCGGCCGCCGATCTGCGAGTGCCGCGCGGCCCAGATCGCGACCCCCCGCGCCACCACCGGCAGCGGGCCCGGCACCGGTGCCCACCACACGAAGGTCTTGATCAAGGCGAACGCCCCGATCGAGGCGACCGCCAGCTGCGGCGGCGTGTAGGGGCCCATTGGGATCCGCCAGTCTCCGAGCTTGCCCAGCACCCACGGGGGCCGGCGGGCCCGGGTGTAGGACCGGCCGATGCTGGGACGCGCGGCGCCGCTCACAGCCGGCCCGTGAACACGGTCGGCAGCTCGGCGGGCAGCCGGTGCGCGCCCTGGGCCGGCGCCGGGGCCGGAGCGCCCGGGTGATCGGTGTACTCGCTGTCGAACATCTACGCGATCGAGGTGCGGTTCGCGTAGATCGACCAGCAGATCACCAGGCCGATCAGGCCGCCGATCGCCGCCTTGATCGACATCTTGCGGATCGCGTGGATGGTCACGATCGCGCCGAGCGCGATCATCAGCCCCGCCCCGATCCACGTCTTCAACCTCTCGGCCCACGCGTTGCCGAAGTTCTGCACGGCGCCCGCGAGGACCACCGTCTGAGCACCCATCACCGCACCCCGTTCGAGGAAGAGGAAGGAACCGGCTGCGGCGAGACGCTCACACCCGTAGAAGGAGAAGAGGAAGAAGAGGCGGCGGCGGGGGCGAGGGCGGCAATCTCCCAGCGGCCGGCGCGGGCCTGCAGCCGCAGCGGGTAGGCCAGCGGCCACTCGCCGACCACGTCCGTGGCGCGGATCTGGGCCTGGACCTCCAACCGTGCCGTCCGCCGGAGCCGAGGGCACCGGACCGGTCGCCGCCAGGGTGTCCAGGCCGATCGACGTGTAGACGGCGCCCGGCGACGGAACCCGCACCCCGGGGGAGAGGAAGCGGATGCTGTCGCCCCGGCCGGTCAGGTACGCCGTCAGGTAGTCCGTCACCGTCTGCCGGATCGGCCCGTCACTGATCGACGCCGCGTACGAGCGCTGCACCGGATCCACCCCGGACAACAACGGCGGAACCGCCACCAGAGCCGGCGCCGCCACCACCGACAGCGCATCCGGCGCCCCCGCCGACGCCGTGGAGCGGACCATCTGCACTGGCACCGCGAAGTACCGCACCGCCAGCTTCCCCGCCTGCGCACCCCCGCCTTGCGCACCGCGACCCTGCGCAGAATCCTGCGCAAGGCCCTGCGCAGAGCTCTGCGCACCGCCTTGCGCACTGCTTTGCGCGTCACCGTCGCCTTGCGCAGCCGCCGGAAGGACCATCGTCGCGGCGACCGTCACCTGCCACGTGCGCCCACCCATCGGCACGCTGCGCACCGCGACGACCTTCTCCACGGTTGCGCGCGCAAGGCCGGCCAGCCGCAGCGCATCGATGGTGGGAGCCATCGTGCGCAGCGCCTCGGAGCTCTGGCCGTCCGGTGTCCCGCGCAGCCACAGCTCAACGAACTGCTCGGCGTAGCCGGTGGGCGGGGCGATCGTTGGAGGGGCGGCGGCCTGGATGACGGAGGCGCCCTGGGCGATCTGCGGCAGCGCTACCGCCGCGGCCAGGCCCAGCCAGCCCGCGGCCAGGGAGGCCCAGATGCCCGCCCGGGTGGCCGAAGCGCGGCGCTGGGCGCGCCGCAGATCACCGTCGGAGGCGAACGGAGAAGGGGCCGGCGCGCGGTCGCGCCGGGAAGGGGAGAGGTGCACGGTGGGCTCCAGGGTCGTCAGCG
>NZ_JBHWBW010000542.1:0-4969 GCF_042735675.1 Kitasatospora sp. NPDC059571 | reverse complement strand
ACCGCGAGCGGCACGGGGGCGGTGATCACCGCCGTGCCGGCCCGCGCGGTCGAGCCGGAGACCCGGCCGCGCCGGGCGGCCAGGTCGCCGAGCACGCCGCCGACGGCGTCGTCCGGCACCGTGGCGGTGACCTCGACCACCGGTTCGAGCAGCGCCACCGCGCAGGCCCGCAGGGCCTCCCGGAGCGCGAACCGGCCGGCCGTCCGGAACGCGAGTTCCGAGGAGTCCTTCGGATGGGTGGACCCGTCGGTCAGCGTCACCCGCACACCGGTCACCGGGTGGCCGCCGAGCGGGCCCTCGGCGAGCGCGTCCCGGCAGCCGGCCTCGACCGCCTGGACGAACTCCTTCGGCACCCGGCCGCCGACCACGGTCGAGCCGAACGCGAACCCGCCGGCCTCGGCAACACCGGCCGCCGCGTCCGCGCCGGTCTCCCGGAGCGGCTCGACGTCGATCACGACATGGGCGAACTGGCCGAGGCCTCCGTCCTGCTTGACGTGCCGGTACACCAGACCCGACACGCCGCCGGTCGGCGTCTCCCGGTAGGAGACCCGCGGCCGGCCGACGCCGATGTCGAGGCCGTGGGCGCGGCGGATCTTCTCCACCGCGACCTCCAGGTGCAGCTCGCCCATACCGGAGAGCAGCGTCTGGCCGGTCTCCGGGTCGGTCCCGACCACCAGCGAGGGATCCTCCTCGACCAGGCGGGCCAGCGCCGTCGCCAGCCGCTCGGTGTCGGTGTTCCGGCCTGCCTCCACCGCGACCGAGACGACCGGGTCGGCCGCGCCGGGCGGTTCGAGCAGCAGCGGCGCCCCGGGGGCGCACAGGGTCGCGCCGGCCCGGGCGGCCTTCGGGCCGACCAGGGCGACGATGTCCCCGGCCACCGCCCGCTCCGCCTCCGCGTGCCGGTCGGCCTGCACCCGCAGGATGCGCCCGACCCGCTCGGTGCGGCCCGTCCCCGCGTCGAGCACCGTGTCCCCCTTCCTGATCGTCCCCGAGTACACCCGCAGATAGGTCAGCCGGCCGGTCGCCGTCGCGGCGACCTTGAACACCAGCCCCGCGAACGGCGCGCCGGCCTCGGCCGGGCGCCGCTGCTCCGCCCCGGCGTGCACGCCGGTCACGGGCGGCACGTCAAGCGGCGAGGGCAGGTAGGCGGTGACCGCGTCGAGCAGCGGCTCCACTCCGCGGTTGCGGTACGCGGAGCCGCACAGCACCACCACGCCCTCACCGGTGCGGGTCAGGTCGCGCAGGGCGGCCGCCAGCGTCGGCGCGGAGAGCGCCGCGGTGGCGCAGAACTCCTCCAGCGCGGCCGGGTGGAGCTCGGCCACCGCCTCCTCCAGCAGCCGGCGGCGGCGCTGCGCCTCCTCGCGCAGGCCGTCCGGCACGTCGCCCTCCTCGGCGGTGTCCTGACCGTCGGCCCAGACCAGGGAGCGCATCCGGACGAGGTCGACGACCCCGGTGAAGCCGGCCTCGCTGCCGATCGGCAGCTGGACCACCAGCGGCACCACCCGCAGCCGGTCCCGGATCGAGGCGACCGCGGTGTCGAGGTCGGCGCCCGCCCGGTCGAGCTTGTTGACGAACGCGATCCGCGGCACGCCGTGCCGGTCGGCCTGCCGCCAGACCGACTCGCTCTGCGGCTCCACGCCGGCGACGGCGTCGAACACCGCGACCGCACCGTCCAGGACGCGCAGCGACCGCTCCACCTCGTCGGCGAAGTCGACGTGCCCGGGGGTGTCGATCAGGTTGATCCGGTGGCCGTCCCAGGTGCAGCTGACGGCGGCGGCGAAGATGGTGATGCCGCGGTCGCGTTCCTGCGGGTCGAAGTCGGTGACGGTGGTGCCGTCGTGGACCTCGCCGCGCCGGTGGATGGTGCCGGTGAGGTAGAGGATCCGCTCGGTGACGGTGGTCTTGCCGGCGTCGACGTGGGCGAGGATGCCCAGGTTCCGGACGTCGGCCGGGGTGGTGACATCGGTGGCGGCATGGCGGTTCAGGTCGGTGCGCACGGGCCCATTGGCCTTTCGGGGTGATCCACGATCAGGGCGGCGCGATGGGGTGACTAACGAGGTGGCGGCGCAGGGCCGCAGGGCCGTTGCGGCGGCGGGAGCGCGTATGCACGGTCCCGCCACGGGGCCGGCCCGCCGTCCGGCGGACGGTGGGTCAGGTGTTCGTCACAGCCGTCCGGTGCCGGCCGCGCAGCGGGCACCGGGACGACGAGGACACCAGGATCACGTCGTACCGGGACGAGGGGACGAGGACGGTGCTGCGGTGCCGCACGGCCGGTCTCCCCTCGATCGTCGCAGTGCGCGCCGGCAGATCGCCGCGGCGCGTGGTGTCGCTGCGAGTCTAGGGAGCCGCCGCCGGGCCCCGCACCGGGTTTTCCGGCGGGCCGGCCGGGATCTGTCGCCACGTCAGCCGGGGACGCGGATCCGGGCCGGTCCGCGGCACGCGCAGGGCGGGAGGGGCGGGTACGACGGAGCGGCCGGTCGCAGGGACCGGCCGCTCCGCGGGTGCCTCATCCGAGTGTTCTCGGGGGCCCGGCGGTCAGCCGTAGGACAGGTTCGCGCAGGGGTCGTCGTCGGCCGAGCGCGCCGCCTGGCTGACGCTCGTCGGCAGCGGCCCGGACGGCACGCTGTCCGAGGAGGTGCCCTGAGCCCCGGCCGCGTAGTCGGCGCCGAGGACGACCGCGACGCCTGCCCGGGAGGACGCCTCCAGGGTGGCCCCGGGGAAGAGCGCCGCGACCTTCTGCGCGGCCGCCTTCTCGCCCGGGCCGTACTGGACGAGGGTGGTGCGGTGGTCCTGGGAGGCGGCATTGGCCTTGCCGGTGACGGTGAAGTCGGAGGCCTGCAGCAGGGTCGCCGCCTTGAGCGTGAGCCCGGCGGTGGTGGTGCCGTTGTAGACGGCCACCCGGATGCCGGCGCCGTTGACGGCCTCCGGGGTCGCGGGCGCGCTGGTCGCGGCGGTCGGCGAGGCGCTCTGGGCACTGGCACCGGCGCTGGCGTCCTGCCCGTCCAGGGTGCGGTCGGCCTTGAGCGCGCCCCACAGCTGGTCGGCGTCCGGGTGGACGACGGCGACCCGGGCGCCCTCGTACCGCCACGGCATGGTCAGGAACTTCATGTCGTGCAGGTCGATGCCCTTGAGGGACAGCGCGAAGGAGAGCAGCTTCTGCGCGGAGCCGAGGCCCGGGTCGACGACCAGCGACTTGGTCGCCGCGTCGGCCAGCGGGAGCAGGGTGGTCGGGTCCATCCCCTTGCTCTTGACGTCCTTGATCAGCGAGGACATGAAGGCCTGCTGGCGCTTGGTCCGCCCGATGTCGGAACCGTCGCCGAGCCCGTGGCGCAGCCGGACGTAGTCCAGGGCCTGCTGGCCCTCCACCTTCTGGGTGCCCTGGGCGAAGATCTGCTTGCCCTTGTGGCCGAGGTTGGGGTCGAGGTCGCCCTCGTAGATGGCCTTCGGGACGCAGACCTCGACGCCGCCGACCGCACTGGTCATCGCGGCGAAGCCCTGGAAGTTGACGACGACGGTGTGGTCGACGCGCAGGCCGGTGAGCTTCTCCACGGTGTTCTGGGTGCAGGCCGGGTTGCCCTGGACGCTGTTGCCGACCTCGAAGGCGCTGTTGAACATCACATGGGTCTGCGGCTTGGTCCACGACTTGTTCTGCAGCATGCAGGACGGTATGTCGACCAGCGAGTCGCGCGGGATGGAGATGCCCACCGCGTGCTTGTGGTCGGCGTAGACGTGCAGCAGGATCGTGGTGTCCGAGCGCGCCCCGCCCTCGGCGCCGCCGCCGAGGTCCTTGTTGGCGCCGTCGCGCGAGTCGGAGCCGATCAGCAGCACGTTGACCGGGGTGCGGCCCTGCGCGTCGGGCGCCGCGGCATCGGGACGGTCCTTGCTGATGCCGTCGCCGTCGAACGTGCTGATGTTCCCGTTCAGCCGGTAGTAGACCACCGCGCCGCCCAGGACGGTCAGCGCGAGGGTGCCGGCGGTGGCCCAGAGCACGATCTGCTTCTTGGAGCGCCGCCCCTTGCGGCCGCGGCCCGCGGCGCCGGGCGCCTGGTCGCCGCCGGTCTCGCGCACGCCGCGGCCGGCCGCGCGCCGTCCGCCGGGGACGGCCCCGGAATCCTGTGTCAACGCCCTACGACCAGCCACGCATACCCCCTTCGCCGAACACCAGCCACCAGCCCACACGCAGGAACCGGGTCGGCCGGTTCCCATCCACCCAGGACGGTGGACCCCCTGGCGGACCGGCCCTTTTCTACAAATATGTAGAGACAGGGCGCAGCATACAAACCCTTACGCCACACGAACCACTCACCCCCGCAGGTCGCCGCGGCCCGCCCCGGGTGCGGCGCGGCCCCGCCGTGCGCACGGAGGAAGCGAGGCACTGCGGTACGGCGGCCGTCGGACCGGTTCCCGGCCGATGGAGCCTTCGTGAACAGTTGTCATGACACTTTCGAGTTCGTCCGACGCGCCGTCAGACTGCCGGTATGACTCACACTCTACGCGCGTGGAACCGTCGCGCCGCCTCCCTCGCCACCGCCGCAGTGCTCGCGCTGGCCCCGACCGCCTTCGCCGCCGCGGACGCCCACGCCGCGGTCAGCGGCACCGTCTGCCTCTCCGCGCTGCCGAGCCAGGCCGACCACACTCTCGACCTGATCGACAGCGACGGCCCCTTCCCGTACTCCCAGGACGGCGTCGTCTTCCAGAACCGCGAGGGCGTCCTGCCCGCCGAGCCGTACGGCTACTACCACGAGTACACCGTGGTCACCCCCGGCTCGCCGACCAGAGGCGCCCGGCGGATCATCACCGGCGAGGACTACCAGGAGGACTACTACACCTCCGACCACTACGCCACGTTCCGCCTCATCGACTTCGGCTGCTGACCCACCGAGGCGGCGGGGGGGGGGGGGGCGGGGGGGGGGGGGGGGGGGCCCCCCCCCCCCCACGCAGGCACGGGGTCGAAATGTGGAAGCGTATA
>NZ_JBHWBW010000541.1:0-5083 GCF_042735675.1 Kitasatospora sp. NPDC059571 | reverse complement strand
GTCGCACGGTGCGACGATCGGGCCAGAGAGCGCCGACACCCCCCGAAGGGGGACCACGATGGGTTCCACACCGGCCGGCGGCCATCGCCGTGCGCGTACCCGGGTGACACTGCTCGCCGCACCCCTCGCAGCCCTGCTGGCGGCCGCCGCCTGCGGTGGGCCGGCCGACGGGGCCTCGCCGGAGGCGGTGCCGTCGAGCGCCGCCACCAGCGCCGCGCCCGTCCCCGGGGCACCGACCGCCTCCGGCGCCGCGCCCGCACCGGGTGCGCCGTCGGGATCGTCCGGGGTGCCCGGCCGGCCGTCGGCCGACCAGCTGCGCGAGGCCCTGCTCACCGCCGACGACCTGGGGCCGGCGTTTCTGCAGCCGGAGGACACCGGCCAGAGCGGCAGCTCGACCACCAGCGGGTGCCCGGCCCTCGGCGACCTGCTCGGCGGCGGTGGGGACGGCCCCGGCCGGGTCCAGGTCGAGACGGAGCTCACCACCACCGCCGCGACCCCGTACGTCGGGGAGTCGCTCACCACGGAGGACGAGGCGGCGCTCCAGAGCGAGTTCGGCCGGGCCGTGCAGGCCCTCACCACCTGCCGCTCGGTCACCTTCACCAGCCCGGACAGCAGCGTCACCTTCGCGCTGACCCCGACCGGCCTCGGCGGGCCGGGGACGTCCGCCGTGCGGATGGACGGCGACCTCGACGGCACCCCGGTCAACGGCTACCTCGCCGTGCAGCGCATCGGCCCCGCCTTCCTGACCTACTGGTACCTCCAGGTCGACAGCGCCTCCTCCCAGCTCGCCGCCGACTTCTACCAACAGGCGTCCGACAAGGCCGCCCACTTCCTGACCGGCGCCCCGGCCTCCCCGACCGGCGACGCGGCCGGCCAGGCGGTCTGAGCGGGGTGCCCGCGCAGCTGCACGGCCCCGTCAGACGCCTCGCCAGACGTTGTCGAAGGCCGCGTCCTCGACGGCCCGCCGCTGCCGTACGCCGTCGAGTTCCACCACGGCGCCGCTGACGGTGGCGAGCACGGTCGCGAGGGCGTCGTCCTCGATGGCGGGGGAGTCCCCGGCCGGGGCGCCGTGGATCCCGACGGAGGCCGCGAGGACGGCGAGGACGGGTTCGCCCGACGTCCAGCGGTCGGCCGCGCGGCGGCGGTCGGGGGAGTCGACCGGTGCCGTCCGGCCGGTCGGGGCGTGGCTCCAGCGGGTGCGCTCCCGGGCGACGGCGCCCGCCGACTCCAGGGCGTCCGTGTAGGTCGAGGACAGCCCGCGGCCGCGGCGCCACAGCCAGTCCTCGACCGACTCGTAGGGCGTCTGCCGGACCAGCGACGACGAGGCCGCGTCCAGCAGCGGATCGGGCAGCGCCCACCGGTTGCCCGGCACGATGAGGTCGCCGTCCAGCGTCAGGGCCTGTACGTCGATCAGGTCGACCAGCTCGGCCCCGGCGAGGGCGAGCGACAGGTCGCCCGCCTCCACGGGACGGTCGGAAGCGACGTCCAGGGAGACCATCAGCAAGTCGCGCGGTGTGGTCATGAACGGCTCCACGTCAGAGGCGGTCGGTCCCGAACCCAGACCAGCCTAAGCCCGCCCGCCGCCCCCGCCGGGCAGGACCGGATCGTCCGCAGGCCGCCCGCACCGTCCGTACAAAAGCGAAATGCGGGCCGGGATTGCTCCCGACCCGCATTCCGCGTCGATGTGTCCGAGGGGGGACTTGAACCCCCACGCCCGATAAAGGGCACTAGCACCTCAAGCTAGCGCGTCTGCCATTCCGCCACCCGGACGGGGTGTCGCCTGCGCGGTTGTTCCCCGCGCTGACACGGATAACAGTAGCAAAGATCGGCTTCGGATCCCAAAACCGCTCCCCTGGCGCCCGCGCGGCTTCGATCCGCGGGATCGGCGGGCGCCTCGGGCCGCGCCGGACGGCGAGAGGGGCTTGGGGCCGCGCGGCCGCTGAGGGAGGATGGCGGGACGGTGCCCGCGGTGCCCCGGCGTGGGCCGGGGGCGGCGTCGAGGTGCGTCGGGCGGGCCGGAGACGAGGAGTGGCCGTGAGTGAGTCGAGGGCGGAGCGGGCGGGAGCCCCGCGGGTGACGGCCGAATCGGAGGTCGCCGACATCTGCCGCGACCTGATTCGGATCGACACCAGCAACTACGGGGACGGCTCCGGGCCGGGGGAGCGGAAGGCGGCCGAGTACGTCGCCGAGCAGCTCGCCGAGTTCGGCGTGGAGCCGAAGATCTACGAGTCGGCGAAGGGCCGGGCGTCCACCGTCGTCCGGATCGAGGGCGAGGACCGCTCGCGGCCCGGCCTGCTGATCCACGGCCACACCGACGTGGTGCCGGCCAACGCCGCGGACTGGACGTACGACCCGTTCGGCGGCGAGATCGCGAACGGCTGCGTCTGGGGCCGCGGCGCGGTCGACATGAAGGACATGGACGCGATGACCCTGGCGGTCGTCCGGGACCGGCTGCGCACCGGCCGCAAGCCCCCGCGCGACCTGGTGCTCGCCTTCGTCGCGGACGAGGAGGCCGGCGGCACCTACGGCGCCCGCTACCTGGTGGACAAGCACCCCGGGCTCTTCGAGGGCGTCACCGAGGGCATCGGCGAGGTCGGCGGCTTCTCCTTCACCGTCAACGACCAGGTGCGCCTCTACCTGGTGGAGACGGCGGAGAAGGGCATGCACTGGATGCGGCTCACCGTCGAGGGCCGGGCCGGCCACGGGTCGATGGAGAACGACGACAACGCCATCACCGAGCTCTGCGAGGCGGTGGCCCGGCTCGGCCGGCACCGCTTCCCGCTGCGGATCACCAAGACCGTCCGGGCCTTCCTGGACGAGCTCTCCGACGCGCTCGGCGTGGAGCTCGACCCGGAGAACATGGACGAGACGCTGCGGGTGCTCGGCGGGATCGCCAAGATGATCGGCACCACGCTGCGCAACACCGCGCAGCCGACCATGCTCGGCGCCGGCTACAAGGTGAACGTGATCCCCGGCCAGGCCACCGCACACGTGGACGGGCGCTTCCTGCCCGGCTACGAGGAGGAGTTCCTGGCCGAGCTGGACTCGGTGCTCGGCCCCCGGGTCAAGCGGGAGACGCTGCACTCGGACAAGGCGATCGAGACCGGCTTCGACGGCGCCCTGGTGGAGGCCATGCAGTCCGCGCTGCGGGCCGAGGACCCGATCGCGCGGGCCGTGCCGTACTGCCTCTCCGGCGGCACCGACGCCAAGTCCTTCCAGGACCTCGGCATCCGCTGCTTCGGCTTCGCGCCGCTGCAGCTGCCGCCCGAGCTGGACTTCGCGGGCATGTTCCACGGGGTGGACGAGCGGGTGCCGGTGGACGGCCTGAAGTTCGGCGTGCGGGTGCTGGACCGGTTCCTCGACGCCTGCTGACGGCGGCGCGCACGGAGACGGGGCCGGGGGTCCACCCCCGGGACTGCCGCCGTGTACAGGGGCTATAGTGTTGGGGCGGGGTAGGTGGGGGGGCGGCCCGTTTGGGGGGGGGGGGGGGCGGGGGCGGGGCCCCGGCCCCGGGGGGGGGGGGGCCGCCCCGGGCGGCGGGGGGGGCCCCCCCCCCCGCCCCCTCCGCATTGTCCGAGGGAATGATTTGGGACGGCGTGTAAGAGCGCTGGAGAAACGATTCTTCGGCGATTTCCATGGTCGATCTGTTGTGCGAGATATCACCGTTGCGGGTGAATGGGAGATCCACTCCGTACCCCGTTCGCCGCAGCCTCGTTCATCCCTGTGCAGCCCGGGGGAACGGGCTGCGGAATCGACCAGGAGGACTTTATGAAGGCCAAGAAGATCGCCGCCGTTGCCGCCGCCACCGGTGGGCTGGTGCTCGCGGGTGCGGGCATCGCCTCGGCCCACGGCGGTGCCACCGCCGAGGGTGTCGCGGCCGGCTCCCCGGGCGTGCTGTCGGGCAACCTGATCCAGGTGCCGGTGCACGTCCCGGTGAACGTGTGCGGCAACACGATCAACGTGATCGGCCTGCTCAACCCGGCGTTCGGCAACAGCTGCGCCAACGTCTGAGCGGTGCCCGGGTCGCAGATCCCGGTCTTCTGACACGTGCCCCCGATCGGTGGATCCCCGCTCGGGGGCACGTTCGTCCGCGCGTGCCGTCGCACCGGCGTTCCCCGCTTCACTCGATCGATGGAATGCGCTGCATCCCGCTCAACCTTCCGGGTCGTCGCTCGTTGAGTGGTGTACGGGCGAGGCTCTCGTCAGGAATTCGGACTATCAGAAGAATCAGGGGAGTTATGCGACAGGTCGCCAAGAGGGGAATCCTCACCGCCGTCGCCACGGGCAGTGTCCTGGCCTCCACCGCGGGCTACGCCTACGCGGCCGGCAGCGAGGCCCAGGGCAGCGCGGCGAACTCGCCCGGCGTCGGGTCCGGGAATTCGGTCCAGGCCCCGGTGGACATCCCCGTCAACGCGTGCGGCAACACCGTCAACGTCATCGGGCTGCTCAACCCGGCCTACGGCAACCAGTGCGGGAACGTCTCCACCGGCCACGGCGGCCCCGCGGCCGGCGGGTCGACCGCGGGCAGGCCGTCCGGCGGCTCGGCGGGCGTGCCCTCGGGCACCTCTGCGGGCGTGCCCTCGGGCAAGGCGGCGGGCGACGACCACCCCGGCGGCGCCTCGGCGAGCGGGGGCAGCCACGGCTCGCCGGGCGTGGGCTCGGGCAACACCGTGAGCATCCCGGTCCACGCGCCGGTCAACGCGTGCGGCAACACGGTCGACGTGGTCGGCGTCGGCAACCCGGCGTTCGGCAACCAGTGCGGCAGCCACGCTGCCCCGACCCCGCCGAGCACCCCGGTGGACGACTGCACGCCGTGCGCCGAGACCCCGCCGCCCACCCCGCCCACGGGCCAGCAGACACCCCCGCAGCCCGGCACGGGCCGCTCCGGTGAGTCCGTCGGCCAGGCGCCCGCCGTCCCGGCGCAGACCGTGCTGGCCTCCACCGGTGTCTCGGGGCTGGGCGTGGTGGCGCCGGCCGGTGTCGCGCTGCTGCTCGGCGGCGGCGTGCTCTACCGCCGCTCGCGGGCGGGCGCCCGCTGACGGCCCCCGGGCCCGCCCCAGGCGCGCCGGGCGGCGCACGCCCC
>NZ_JBHWBW010000540.1:0-5087 GCF_042735675.1 Kitasatospora sp. NPDC059571 | reverse complement strand
CGCGCGAGAGCGCGGGGGCAGAGCGGGCCCCCCGGGCGGGGGGGCCCCGCCGCCCCCCCCCCCCCCCCCGCCCGCGCCCCCCCCCCCCCCCGCGCCCCCCCCCCCCCGCCCCGCTCGGGCGTTCCGGGCGGCGCCGGGCGGGCGGTGCAGCGTCCAGTCGGCCGGGCCGGCCGGCGGCAGGTGGCGGGCGAAGCCGTCCGTCCGCCACTGGGTGCCGTCCGGCAGCACGGCCAGCGCCTCCACCCCGGGGCGCCCGTCCAGCCAGTCGAACGCCCGCCCGGGGCCCATCGCGAACGCCGCCGTGGCCCATGCGTCCGTCCTGGCCAGGCCGGTGCCGTCCGACCCCACCAGGGTGAGCGAGGCGAAGCCCCCGGCCGGCCGGCCGGTGAACGGGTCGGTGATGTGCGCGCCGCGCTCGGCGGTGCCGGAGGTCGCCACCGCCAGGTCGTGCCCGCTCAGCACGGCGGCCAGGGCGCCCGGCCGCAGCGGGTGCGCGACGCCGATCCGCCACGGCCCGCCGGCGGTCTGCACGTCCCCGCCGCCCGCCACGCAGTACTCCCGGGAGCCCGCCGCGCCGAGCAGCCGCGCGGCCTCCTCGACCGCCCAGCCCTTGACCCAGCCGCTCGGGTCGAACCGCCCGCCGGGACGGTCGGTGAACCAGCCGCCGGTCTCCTCGGCGACCTCCCGGCAGCTCGCCAGCACCCCGGCCACGTCCGGGTGGCAGTCCCCGGGCGCGGCCTCGCCGCGGCCGAGCCGGCTGACGTCGCTGTCCGGCCGGTACGTCGAGAACACCGCGTCGATGGCGTGCAGCCGGGCGGCGAGGCGCTCCAGGGCCGCCGCCGTCCGGGCGGTGGGGTCGCGCACGGTGACCGAGAAGACCGTCCCCATGACGTGCTCGGTGTGCCGGACGGCGGCGGCCGGGCCGGTCACCGGCCCGCCTTGTCGAGCGCGCTCTGCAGCGACCGGACGTACCCCTCGCTGGTGAACGTCGCACCCGAGACCACGTCGATCTGCGCGCTCTGCGCGGCGATCGCCTCCTGGTTGAGCACCGGCAGGGCGTAGCCGTTGATCTCCCGGTCGCGGCGGTCCTCGGTCGGGTACTGCACCACGTCGATGTTGGTGATCTTCGTCCCGGACAGGGTGACCTTGACCTGCACCGGCCCGTACCGGGTGTCGACGGCGCTGCCGGTGACCGACCGGGTGCCGCCGGCCGGCGCGGCCGAGGCGGAGGAGCCCGCGGACGGGGTGCTGGTGGTGGTGCTCCCGGAGGTGTCGGTGGCGGTGCCCCCCGAACTGATCACCTGGGAGGGGGTGCTGTCGTGCGGCTTCAGGGACAGCAGCAGGACCACCCCGGCCGCGGTGGCGGATGCGGTGACGACGGCTCGGCGCATGGCGGGGCTCCTCAGAGGGCGAAGGACTCGCGGTGGATGGCGCCGGGCCGCACTCCCGCGGCCCGCAGCGCCCGGACGGCCTCCTCGGCCAGCGGCTCGGGGCCGCACAGGTAGACCTCGTGCGAGGCCAGGTCGGGGACGATCCGGCGCAGCGCCGTACCGAGGTCGCCGACCTGCGACCGGGAGCCGGTCAGGGCCAGCACCCGGCCGCCGCGGCGGCGCGCGACCTCCGAGAGCTCCGCGGTGAAGAGCAGCTCCTCGGGCCGGCGGGCGCGCTGCACCAGCGTGATCTCCCCGGGCAGCGTCTCGAACAGTGCCCGCAGCGGGGTGATCCCGACACCCGCGCCGAGCAGCAGCACCTTGCGCTGCCGGTGCAGCCGCGCGGTGAACGCCCCGTACGGACCCTCGGCGCGCACCCGGGTGCCCGGGCGCAGCCGCGCCACGGCGGCGCTGTGCCCGCCCAGGTCCTTCACGGTGAAGCGCAGGAACCGCGGGTGCGCCGGCGCCGAGAGCGAGTACGGGTTGGCGGCCCAGCGCAGCCCGGGCGCCTGGAACTGCAGCCGGAAGAACTGGCCCGGCTCGGCCCGCAGCTCCTCCAGCCGCCGGCCGGTCAGGAAGAGCGACACCACGCCGGGGCCCTCCGGGCGGACCTCCGCCACCTGCAGCCGGTGCCGGCGGTCGCGCAGCCACGGCACGGCCAGCCGGTACCAGCCGAGCAGCGCGGCGGTGCCCAGGTACAGGGCGTACCAGGCGAGCCCGGCCGGCCCGTCGCCGAGGTCGGCGCCGGTGGCCAGTTGGTGGCCGAAGGCGAGCGCCACCGCCAGGTACGTCGCCAGGTGCAGGTAGTACCAGACCTCGTACGACAGCTTGCGGCGGGCCGCCCGGGCGGAGACCGCGCCGGTGCCCAGCATCACCAGCGTGCCCAGCGAGGCTTTGATCATCTCCGGGTAGTGGAACACGATGTCCACGCCCTCGGGGAGCAGCCCGCGGCCGTCGGTCAGCGCGTAGCCCCAGACGATCGTCAGCACGTGCACGGTCACCAGGGAGACCAGGTAGCGGCCGCCGAAGGCGTGCCAGCGGGCCAGCCGGTCGGCGCCGACCTCCCGCTCCAGCACCGGGATGCGGGCCATCAGCAGCAGCAGGACCGGCGCCGCGTAGCCGGCGAGCAGGCCGGTGATCCGGCCCGCGCCGGTCAGCCAGCCGGCCGCCCCGGTCACCGAGCCGGTGCCCTGCCACCACAGGACGAGGACACCCAGCGCGCCGGCGCCGATCGCGGCCAGGGCGGCCGCGGGGGCGGCGGCCACCGGGAACCGGCGGTCCGGACGGTGCGCGCGGCGGGCCGTGCTGCCGGCATTCCCCGGCGGGGCGATGGCGGCCATGGCCGTCCTCCTTCCGCACTCGGACGGCCGGATGCCGCCGAGGTGCCCAACCCTGGCATCGCAAGCTCTCAGTTGCCTCTGAGCCCGGGGCCCGCCGGCCGCCCGCCGGAGCTGCATCGCCGCAGTTCACCGCGGGTGCGCAGGTGTTCGTGCGCCGCCGGGTGATCTCACCGGTTTCTCATCGCGAACGGTCAGAATGAGAGCTGCCCGCAGACCAGCACCCCGGGGAGCGCCATGGACCGCACCGAGCAGCCGACCTGGCGGATCCTCGTGGTCGACGACGAGCCCGACCTGCTCGACGTCGTCTGCGGCGGCCTCGGCTACGAGGGCTGGGACGTCCGCGGCGCCGCCACTGGCCGGGACGCCGTCGACGTCGCCGCCGCCTGGCGGCCGCACGCCGTGGTGCTCGACATGATGCTCCCCGACCTCGACGGCATGGAGGTGCTGCGGCTGATCCACCGGACGCAGCCCGAGGTCCGGGTGCTCTTCCTGACCGCCCGGGACGCCGTCGAGGACCGCATCGCCGGCATCGCCGCCGGCGGCGACGACTACGTCACCAAGCCGTTCAGCCTCGCCGAGGTGGCCGTCCGGCTGCGCGGCCTGCTCCGCCGCACCGCACCGGCCGCCCCGGACGGCCCGCCCGCGCACGCGCTCGTCCTCGGCGACCTCGTCCTCGACGAGCAGGCCCGCGAGGTCACCCGCGGCGGTGACCCCGTCGACCTCAGCCCCACCGAGTACGCCCTGCTCGCCCATCTCGTCCGGCACCCCCGGCAGGTCCTCAGCAAGCCCCAGCTGCTCGAGGCCGTCTGGTCGTACGACTTCGGCGGCCAGGCGCACGTGGTGGAGCTGTACATCAGCTACCTGCGCAAGAAGATCGACGCCGGCCGGACACCGATGATCCACACCGTGCGGGGAGCCGGCTACCTGATCAAGGCGGCGCCGTGATCCGCCGGCCCGGCCCGCCGCGCCGGATCCTCCCGCGGACGCTGCGCGCCCGGCTCATCGCCGGGCTGCTCGCGCTGCTGGTGCTCACCTGCGGCGGCGTGGGGCTCGCCACCACCGCGGCACTGCGGCACTTCCTGGTGGACCGGCTGGACCAGCAGCTGACCGACACCGGCGGCCGCTACGCCGCCAGCCTGGAGCACGGCGGCGCCGGCAGCGACACCCGCGCCCAGGCGCCCGGCACCTTCGGCGCCCGGCTGCTCTCCGGACAGGTCACCGCGGTCGGCGTGGTGGACGGCGACGCCGACGACGCCGACGCACCCAACGCCGACGACATCCCGGTCCTGAGCGCCGCCGACCGCCGCACGCTGGCCGCCCTGCCGGTCGGCGGCCCGGCCCGCAGCGTCGACCTCGGCCCGCTCGGCCACTACCGGCTGCGCGCGGTCGCCGGCCGCGACGGCGACGTCATGGTCACCGGCCTGTCGCTGCGCCAGGTCGACGACACCGTGCGCCGCCTGGTGAGCCTGGAGATCACGGTCTTCGGCGCGGCCGTCGCCGCCGCCGGGGTGGCCGGCGCGCTCTGGGTCCGCTGGTCGCTGCGCCCGCTGGAGAGGGTCGCCGCCACCGCCTCGCAGGGGGCCGCGCTGCCGCTGGCCAGCGGCGCGGTGGCGCTCTCCGAACGGGTGCCGGACGCCGACCCCGTCAGCGAGGTCGGCCGGGTCGGCACCGCCCTCAACCGGCTGCTCGACCACGTCGGGGCCGCGCTGACCCGCCGTCACGAGGTCGAGGAGCGGCTGCGCGCGTTCGCCGCGGACGCCAGCCACGAGCTGCGCACCCCGGTCGCCGCCGTCCGCGGCCACGCCGAGCTGGCGCTGCGCCATCCCGGGCCGGTGCCGCAGCCGGTGCACCACTCGCTGGAGCGGATCGACGCCGAGGCGCGGCGGATGGGGGCGATCGTCGAGGACCTGCTGCTGCTGGCCCGGCTGGACGCGGGCCGCCCGCTGGCCGACGAGGAGGTCGACCTGACCCGGCTCGCCCTCGACGGGGCCGCGGACGCCCGGGCGGCCGGCCCGGACCACATGTGGCGCCTGGAACTGCCCGCCGAGCCGCTGCTGGTGCGCGGCGACGCCGACCGGCTGCGCCAGGTGGTGGCCAACCTGCTGGCCAACGCCCGGACGCACACCCCGCCGGGCACCGAGGTGACGCTCCGGCTGGAGCACGGCGGGGACCGGGTGCTGCTGGCGGTCACCGACACCGGCCCGGGCCTGCCGCCGGGCCTCGCCGACCGGGTCTTCGAGCGCTTCGTCCGCGGCGACCGGGCGCGGTCGCGCAGCTCCGGCTCGACCCGGCTCGGCCTGGCGATCGTGCGGGCGCT
>NZ_JBHWBW010000539.1:0-5103 GCF_042735675.1 Kitasatospora sp. NPDC059571 | reverse complement strand
CGCCCGCGCCGCGCCCGCGCCCGCGCCGTGCAGGGCGCGGTGCGGGGTGGTGCGGTGGGGTCAGAGCCAGCCCTTCTGGGCGGCTTTGATGCCGGCCTCGAAGCGGCTGGTGGCGTTGAGGCGTTCCATGATGGAGGCCATGTGGCGGCCGACGGTGCGGGAGGAGATGCCGAGTCGCTGGCCGGCGGTGTCGTCGGTGAGTCCGGTGCCGAGCAGGCGCAGGAGTTGGCGTTCGGTGGGGGTGAGGCCGCTGGTGGGGTCCGTGGGGCTGGTGGCGCCGAGTGGGACGGCGGTGTTCCAGGCCTGTTCGAAGAGGTCGAGCAGGGCGTGGAGGATGCCGGGTTCGGTGATGTGCAGGGCGCCCTTGCGGTTGTCGGTGGGGTCGATGGGGACGAGGGCCTGGGTGCGGTCGGTGATGATCAGGCGCTGGGGGACGGCGGGGGCGGTGCGTACCTCGCTGCCCCGGCTGAGGAGCCAGTGCGCGTAGGCGGTGGCGTGCGGCTGGTTGCGGGTGGCGTCCTGGTAGAGGGTGCGCATGGTGACGCCGCGGGCGAGGACCTCGGTGTCGGCGGGGCGGGAGGCGTCGAGGTCCTCGGGGCGCTGGTTGCCGGGTTGGCTGCTGAGGACCTCGGTGGTGGTGGCGCGGCCCATCTGTTCGAGGCGGGCGTGGATGGCGTCCATGCCCAGGAGGCGTTCGCCGTGTCCGGCGCGGTGTTCGGCGCGTTCGGCGACCATGCGGGTGACGGCGGCGCGGGAGGCGGCGAGGGCGGCCTGGCGGGCGGCGAGGTCGGCCTCCTGGCGGGCGACCATGTCGGCGAGCCCGATCGCGGGGTCCACGGCGCGCATCTGTCCGGGGTGGTCGGCGGAGGCGCGCACCAGCATGAGGTGGCCGAGCTCGTCGAGGTGGCCGTGGACCTGAACGTCCGTCAGTGCGCACCGTGCGGCGAGTTCGGCGATGCCGTCGCCGGGATGGTCGAGCATGGCCTGGTAGACGGCGGCCGCGTCGGCGGACACGCCAAGCGCCTGCAACATGGAATCCCCCCGGATCAGTCGTCCTGGCGTCGTGGCGGCGCCGGCCTGGGCATCCTTCCAGTACGACCCGATCCGGTTCAAGATCCATTGGCGGCTTTCGCGGCTGCTCAGGGCATATGACCTGCGGATTCCCTCCTGTGCCGCATCGCCCCCGATTGACCGCCACGCCGGCGTTCGGGCGCGGCCGGGCGGGCCGAACGGGGGAGTGTCATGGACATGGTTGGATGTCCGGGGTCGGACTGGCCGGTTGGCGACACCCCGAAGGCCTTCCGGCCGCCCCGGGCGGGCGGCGAAGCTAGTGATCGCCGCCAGGGAGACAGACAGTCGGACCGGGCGGCAACCGGACGAGGCATCAACCGCGGGATGCCTCAACGGACTTCCCCAGCCCGCATGCCGAGACCAGAGGACTCCAGCCATGATCCGCACCCGTATCGCCCAGGCCGCCGCGGTCGCCGCCCTCGCCCTGACCGCCCTCGTCATCGCCCCCGCCGCCACGGCCGGCGCCACCACCACCGGCACCGCCGTCCGGGCCGGTGTGCAGACCTCCGACAGCCTCGGCTGGGGCGGCTGAGCGCACCCCCATGGACATCGTCTACGCCAGCCTGCACCGCAGGCGCCCCGGGCCGGTCCCGCCCGGTGAGGCGGCCGAGGTCCTCGCCGCCCTGTGGGCGCACGCCCGGCCCGACGACGGCCTCCAGCACCTCTCCGCCCGCAGCGAGGACGACCGCATCGACCTCCTGCTCTACCTCCTCACCCGCACCCCGGATTCGGCCGGTGCAGAGCCGGGCCCGGCCCGCGCCCACGCGCTGATCAGCCGCAGCCACCTGGCCTCACCCCTGCTGCACGGGCGGTACGTCCCGCCGGCACCCGCCACGGCACCCGGCCGGCCCACCCCGCCCTGAACCACCCCGAACCGCCCAGCCCCGCCCAGCCCCGCCCAGCCCCGCCCAGCCCCGCCCAGCCCCGCCCTGCTCCGCTTCGCTTCGCCCCGAACCGCCCGGCCGCCGGCATCCGCCCCCGGGCGCACCACTCGGGCATGCCCCGGCCCGCACCTGTGCAGCCGTGACCGCTGTTCCTGCAGGACAGCTGTCAGCCGTCCCTGCCCTTCCGGGATCCGACCGGCGACACGGGCCATCCCGTTCTGCCCGGCGATGCCCGCCGCACCGTGCTCGGCGTGTGCACCACGCCCCTTCTTCCTCCTTCCACACGATCTCTCAGGAGTCCCGCCATGTCCGTGCGTTCCCGCCGTATCGCCGCCAAGTCCTCCGCCACCCTGTTCGCGTCCGTCGCGATGCTGGGCGGACTGCTGGCGCCGGCCGCCCACGCCGACACGAACACCATCGTGAGCATCGCGAACGCCAACCTGGGCAAGAAGGCGTGCTCGACCAACACCACCGGAGGGACCGGCTACTACTCCAGTTGCACCGGCGCGAACGGCGCACCGGAGGCGTGGTGCGCGGACTTCGCGAAGTGGGTGTGGGCCAGGTCGGGCTACAACGTCTCCGGGCTGACCTCCGGCGCGGGCAGCTTCGGCCAGTACGGATCGCGGCTGCACTCCACCCCGCAGGTCGGCGACGCCCTGCTCTTCGACTACAACGGCTACAACTGGGCCTCCCACGTCGCCATCGTGACGGCGGTCGGCAACGGGACCGTCACCACCGTCGGCGGCAACGAGGGCGGCGTCTCGGGCAACTGGTCCGCGACCTCCTCCGTGCGCCAGGACACCCACAGCTCCGCCGTCGGCTACCGCTACGGCAGTGAGACGATCAGCGGCTACGTCTCCCCGCAGGGCGGCAGCAGCACCCCGCCGCCCTCCTCCCCGCCGCAGGCCTCGGCGCCCTCCCTCGGCGATGCGGGCTCGGTCGTGGCCGAGGACGGCACCCAGTACACCTTCACCCGCGACGCCGCCAACGGCCACCTGCAGGTCACCTACCTGCCCAAGGGCGGCAACTGGACCACCGCCGACATGACCGCGATGGCCGGCACCCCCGTCTCCGCCGGCGGCGCGCCCGCCGCGTTCATCCAGCACAACGGCACCATCGGCGTCACCACCGCCGACGCCGCCGACGGCCACCTGCAGATCACCTACCTGCCCAAGGGCGGCAACTGGGCCACCTCGGACCTCACCGACCAGGTCGGCACCCCCGTCACCGGCGGCGGCATCAGCAACACGGTCGCCCCCGACGGCACCCTGTACATCTTCAGCCGCGGCTCCACCGACGGCGGCCACCTCAGCGCCACCTACCTCAACAGCGACGGCGCCTGGGCCACCGCCGACATGACCGGCTACGTCGGCACGCCGGCCTCCGCGGGCGGTGCGCCGGCCGCGTTCGTACAGAAGGACGGCACCGTCGGCGTGGTGACGGCGAACGCCGCGAACGGCCACGTCTACATGACCTACCTGCCCAGCGGCGGGCAGTGGACCGGCGCCGACATGACCACCCTCGCCGGTACCCCGGTCAGCGACGGAAACATCGGCAACGCCATCGCCGCCGACGGCACGCACTACATCTTCAGCCGCGGTTCCACCAACGGCGGCCACCTCAGCGCCACCTACGCCGGCACCACCTGGACCACCACCGACATGACCAACTACGTCGGCACCCCGGCCTCCGCGGGCGGTGCGCCCGCCGCGTTCCTCCAGGCCGACGGCACGGTCGGCGTGGTGACGGCGAACGCCGCGAACGGCCACGTCTACATGACCTACCTGCCCAGCGGCGGGCAGTGGACCGGCGCCGACATGACCACCCTCGCCGGTACCCCGGTCACCGGCGGCAGCATCGGCAACGCCATCGCCCCCGACGGCACCCACTACATCTTCACCGTCGGCTCCACCAACGGCGGCCACCTCAGCGCCACCTACGCCGGCACCACCTGGACCACCACCGACATGACCAACTACATCGGCACCCCCGCCGCCGGCTGACGGCCCCACCCCCCGCACGCCGCTCCCCGCCCCGGCCCGCCGCTCCCCGCCCCCTCGACCGGGGCGGGGAGCACCGTGCGGGCCCCGACCCGCCGCCGCCGGCCGGAACCCTTCCCGGCCGGCGACTCCCACCGCCACCGCCGCACCAGCCGCCACGCCACACCAACGGAGCAGACCGTGACCACCCGCCCCCGCCGGACACCCGCCCTCGCCCTCGCCGGCGTTCTCGCCCTCGCCGCACCCGTGCTCGCCACCGGCGAGGCCTCGGCCGCCTCGGTGTCCACCTGGGACAAGGTCGCCGACTGCGAGAGCAGCGGCAACTGGGCGATCAACACCGGGAACGGCTACTACGGCGGCCTGCAGTTCAGCCAGAGCACCTGGCTCGGCTACGGCGGCGGCCAGTACGCCGCGTACCCGCACCAGGCGACCAAGCAGCAGCAGATCCTCATCGGGGAGAAGGTCCTCGCAAGCCAGGGGCAGGGCGCGTGGCCGACCTGCGGCCCCAGGGCCGGCCTCGGGGCCGACCACGCCGACCCCTACCCGTCGACCTCCCCGCCGCAGGCCTCGGCGCCCTCCCTCGGCGATGCGGGCTCGGTCGTGGCCGAGGACGGCACCCAGTACACCTTCACCCGCGACGCCGCCAACGGCCACCTGCAGGTCACCTACCTGCCCAAGGGCGGCAACTGGACCACCGCCGACATGACCGCGATGGCCGGCACCCCGGCCTCGGCGGGTGGTGCGCCGGCCGCGTTCGTGCAGAAGGACGGCACGGTCGGCGTGGTGACGGCGAACGCCGCGAACGGTCACGTCTACATGACCTACCTGCCCAGTGGTGGGCAGTGGACCGGCGCCGACATGACCACGCTCGCGGGTACCCCGGTCAGCGACGGAAACGTCGGCAACGCCATCGCCGCCGACGGCACGCACTACATCTTCAGCCGCGGTTCCACCAACGGCGGCCACCTCAGCGCCACCTACGCCGGCACCACCTGGACCACCACCGACATGACCAACTACGTCGGCACGCCGGCCTCCGCGGGCGGTGCGCCCGCCGCGTTCGTGCAGAAGGACGGCACGGTCGGCGTGGTGACGGCGAACGCCGCGAACGGCCACGTCTACATGACCTACCTGCCCAGCGGCGGGCA
>NZ_JBHWBW010000538.1:4242-5109 GCF_042735675.1 Kitasatospora sp. NPDC059571 | reverse complement strand
CATTTTTTTATACGCCAGGGGGTGTTATTCCCCGTGTGGTGTGGATCGACTGTGAGATCCCCGGCCTCGACCTCGACAGGGATGCCCTGATCGAGGTCGCGGCGCTGGTCACGGACTCCGAGCTGAACATCCTCGGCGAGGGCGTGGACGTGGTGATCCGCCCGCCCGCGGACGCGCTGGAGGGCATGCCGGAGGTGGTACGCACCATGCACACCGCCTCCGGGCTGCTCGATGAGCTGGCCGACGGTGTCACGATGGCCGAGGCCGAGGAACTGGTGCTCGGTTACATCCGGGAGCACGTCCCCGAGGCCGGCAAGGCCCCGCTGTGCGGCAACTCCGTCGGCACCGACCGCGGCTTCCTCGCCCGGGACATGGCCCGGCTGGAGGGCCACCTGCACTACCGCATCGTGGACGTCTCCTCGATCAAGGAGCTGGCCCGCCGCTGGTTCCCGAAGGCGTACTACAACAGCCCGCCGAAGGGCGGCAGCCACCGGGCGCTGGCGGACATCCGCGAGAGCATCGCCGAACTGCGGTACTACCGCGAAGCGGTGTTCGTCCCGCAGCCCGGCCCGGACGGCGACACCGCCCGCGGCATCGCCGCCCGGCACCAGGTCGCCACCGACGCCCCCACCGACTGACCGAGGGCACCGCCGCGGGGCCCGGGCCGCCCCGGCGCGGCGGGGCGGGGGGCCGGCGGCGGGGGCGCGGCCGCGCCCCCCGCCGGCCCCCCGGGTCGGGGGTCGCGCCCGGGAGCCGGCCGGGCGCCCCCCCGCGCCGGGGGGGGGGGCCGGGCGCCCCGGGCCCGCGGGGCCGCCCCGGGGGGGGGGGCCGCGCGCGGCGCGGGGGCCGCCCCGGCGCCGGGGGGGC
>NZ_JBHWBW010000538.1:0-4232 GCF_042735675.1 Kitasatospora sp. NPDC059571 | reverse complement strand
GCGCCCCCCCCCCCCCCCCCCCGGGGGGGGGCGCCGCCCGGCGGCCCCCGCCCCCGCCCCCGGCACTCGCCGCCGATCGGCCCGCCACCGATCGGCCCGCCGGAGCCCGGGCTTCCGGCGCACCGGCTCCCACCAGAGCATCGACTCGAAACCCTGGCGCGAGCACCCTCTCGGATCCTGTAGAGTTCTTCCTGTCGGAGCGGGAACGCACCGGACAGATGGTGGGCGTAGCTCAGTTGGTAGAGCACCTGGTTGTGGTCCAGGTGGCCGCGGGTTCGAGTCCCGTCGCTCACCCCAGAGCCTGAGGGTCTGATCTCATACGAGATCAGGCCCTCAGGCGTTTTGCGTTTCCCGGCCCGCGCCCGCTTCCCGCACCCCCTGTCCCGAGTGGGCCTGATCAAGTCCCGGATCGAGCCCGGGCCGACCTCCCCAAGCAAGCTACCCATGAGTAACATGAGCCCATGACCTCGACACCCTCGATCGGGCAGCTGCTCGACTCCACCGTCCCGATGGCCCGCACCCTCAAGCTGGAGTACCTGGAGACCAGCCCCGACCGGGCGGTGCTCCGCCTGCCGGACCAGACGGAGTTCCACAACCACGTGGGCGGCCCGCACGCCGGCGCCATGTTCACGCTGGCCGAGTCGGCGAGCGGCTGCATCGTGCTGGCCGCGTTCAGCGACCAGTTGGGGCGCGCCGTCCCGCTCGCCGTGAACGCCGAGATCGCCTACAAGAAGCTGGCCATGGGCGTCGTCACCGCCACCGCCACCCTGGGCCGGCCGGCCGAGGAGATCGTCGCCGAGCTCGACAAGGGCGAGCGGCCGGAGTTCCCGGTCACCGTCGAGATCACCCGGGCCGACGGCGCCGTCACCGGCGTGATGACCATCACCTGGACGCTGCGCCCGAACGCCTGAGCCCCGGGCCGCACATCACGGGCACCACGACCTGGACGCGTCCCGCCGGCAGCAGGACGCGTCCCGGCCCGACCGTGGCCGCCACCGGCCGCCACGGGCCATCGCCGGCCACCGCGGCCCGCCACGGGCCGCCTCCGGCCCCTGCCGCTTCCGGTCAGGCCGAGTCGCGGACCACCAGCTCGGTGGCCAGCACGACCTGGCGGCGGGCCCGGCCCCGTTCGGCGATCTCGTCGAGCAGCAGGCGGGCCATCGTCCGGCCCATCTCCTCGATCGGCTGCCGGACACTGGTCATCGGCGGGTCGGTGTGGCGGGCCACGATGGAGTCGTCGAAGCCGATCACCGCGACCTGGTCCGGCACCCGGCGCCCGGCCGCCCGCAGCACCTGCATCGCACCGGCCGCCATCAGGTCCGACGCGCAGAACACGGCGTCCAGGTCGGGCCGCCGCTCCAGCAGTTCACGCATCGCCAGCCGGCCGCCCTCCTCGGTGAAGTCGGCGAGGCCCACCAGCCCCTCGTCGTACGGCCGTCCGGCCTCCTCCAGGGCCCGCCGGTAGCCGCCGAGGCGCGCCTGGGCGACCTCCATGTCCAGCGGGCCGGTGATGGTGGCCACCTGGTGGCAGCCGCGCCGCAGCAGGTGGCGCACGGCCATCCTCGCGCCGCCCGCGTTGTCCGCGTGCACATAGCTCAGCGGCTCCAGGTCGCCGCGCCGGCCGGCGAGCACGGAGGGGATCTCCAGGCTCTCCAGGATGCTCGGCAGCGGGTCGTCCTGATGCACGGAGACGAGCAGTACGCCGTCCACCCGCTGGGCCGTCAGATAGGCCGAAAGTCGCTCCCGCTCGCGCTGGTTGCGGACCAGGATCAGCAGCAGCTGCATGTCCGTCTCGGCGAGCTCGGCGGAGACGCCGCTGATGATGTCGGAGAAGTACGGCTCCGAGAACAGCCGGGTCTCCGCCTCGGGCACGACCAGCGCCACCGAGTCGGTGCGCGAGGTGACCAGGGTGCGGGCCGCCCGGTTGGGGACGTAGCCCAGCTCGGCGATCGCGGCCTGAACGGCCTCACGGGCCTTCTCGCTCACCCGCGGCGAGCCGTTGATCACCCGGGACACGGTGCCGCGCCCGACCCCGGCCAGCGCCGCCACCTCCTCCAGGGTGGGGCGCGCGGAGCTCCTGCCGCCCGCCCCGGCGCCGCCCACGGGCCCTGCGGGGGGCTGTGCGGTCTGGCTCATCACTCACCTCTTGGACTTTCTCACTGGCGCCTTGCGGCCCGATTGCTGCTCATTGTGGCCGGTTCCGGCCGAGTGGGAACCCGCCGGGCGGCTCACGCCACCGGGCCGGTCCGCGGCGCCCCGTCCTGCCGGTCGTGCTCCGACGGTACGCGGCCCCCGGCCGGCACGGGACACCGGCCGTGGGCACGCCCACTCCGCGCGGCCGCCGGCGTGGGCGCCTCCCACCCCGGCCGGGCCCCGTCGGCGGCCCTCCGGAGCGGCCCGAACGGGCCGCCCCAGGACACCGTTTCGCGGCGCCCAGGACACGCTCCGGCAACGGATCCGCCATCAAGTCTTGACACCCGACCCTGCGACAAAGGAACCTTCCGGCATGCCCCGCATGGGAGCGCTCCCACACTCTAGTGGCGAAATGCCCCGGGGAACAGCGCCTGATTCGGAGGTTTGACGGGCCCCGCTCAACGCCCCACGACCCCCGTCCCGGCCCTGGTCCAGCACGAGCCGCACCACCCGGAGCCGCCCGGCTCCACGCGCCGCCGGCACCACGAGAACCACCGCACCACCGCACCACCCCAGACCGCATCGCACGCACCACCCCGCACCACCACCCCACGGCACCACCGAGCTCATGCACGACCCGCACCACCGCACCTCCCCACCGCGCAGAACCACCTCACGCCCCACCCGGATCAAGGAGATCGCAATGCGCACCACCTCCCGTCCCCGCAGAGCCGCTGTCCTCGCCACCTCCGCCCTCGCCGCCTCGGCCCTGCTGCTGACCGCGTGCAGCAGCAGCGGCAAGACCGCCTCGGACGGGTCCTCCGCGGCCGGCGGCGACAAGGTCACGCTCACCGTCGGCGACTTCGGCACCTTCGGGTACAAGGAGGCCGGCCTGTTCGACGAGTACATGGCCGCCCACCCGAATGTGAAGATCGAGGAGAACAACACCCAGGACGGCCAGAAGTACTGGGACGCCCTGACCACCCACCTCGCCTCCAGCAGCGGCCTGGCCGACATCCAGGCGGTCGAGGTCGGGTACATCGCGCAGGCCACCGGCACCCTCGGCGACAAGTTCTCCGACCTCGGCAAGGCCGACGGTGTCAGCGCGAGCGCCTGGCTGCCGTGGAAGTCCAAGCAGGCCACCACCGCCAAGGGTGCGCTGATCGGCCTCGGCACCGACATCGGCCCGATGGCCGTCTGCTACCGCAAGGACCTGTTCCAGCAGGCCGGCCTGCCGACCGACCGCGAGGCGGTGGGCAAGCTCTGGGCGGGCGACTGGTCGAAGTTCGTCGACGCCGGCAAGCAGTACCAGGCCAAGGCCCCGGCCGGCACCTTCTTCACCGACTCCGCGAGCGGCCTGTTCAACGCCGCGCTCTCGGCCGAGAGCACCCAGTACTCGGACGACTCCGGCAAGCTCGTCTACAAGGACAGCACGGGCGTCAAGAAGGCCTGGGACATCGCGGTCAGCGCCTCGCAGGCGAAGATCAGCGCCGGCCTGCGGCAGTTCCAGGACCCGTGGAACGCGGCGTTCGCCAACGCCAAGTTCGCGACCGTGGTCTGCCCGTCCTGGATGACCGGCATCATCAGCAAGTACTCCGGCGACTCCGGCAAGGGCAAGTGGGACATCGCCGCCCCGCCGGTCGCCTCCAACTGGGGCGGCGCCTTCCTGACCGTCCCGAAGGCCGGCAAGCACCAGAAGGAGGCCGCGGCCCTCGCCGCCTGGCTGACCGCGCCGGAGCAGCAGGCCAAGGTCTTCACCAAGGTCGGCAACCTGCCCTCCACCACCGCCGGCCTCGACCTGCCCGCCGTGCAGAGCGCCAAGCTCGACTTCTTCGGTGACACCCCGACCGGCCAGATCTTCGCCGCGGCCGCCAAGGGCATCAAGCCCGCCCCGATCGGCGAGCAGGACGGCACCGTGAAGACGATCATCACCGACAACGGCATCCTCGACATCGAGGAGCACGGCACCGACCCGGCGAAGGCCTGGGCGAACGTGGTCAAGGCCGTCGACGACAAGGTCAACGGCTGATCCGGTCCGGTCTCTTATACACAACACCGACCCCACCAGACGAGCGTTCCTAACGGGAGGCGGCAGTGGG
>NZ_JBHWBW010000537.1:0-5113 GCF_042735675.1 Kitasatospora sp. NPDC059571 | reverse complement strand
CCCTGCAGGTCATGGCGGCGCTTGGGTGGGGTGGTGTTCATGGATTGTTCACCCAACTCGTGGGGGGCCGCCCGATGACCCCGGCGGGGCGGGGGGCGCCCGATCAGCTGTCGGCCCTGGAGCCGGGACTCATTCCACCACGTTCGGGTTGACCTGCTCCCCCGACACCCAGGTCTCCTCGTCCTCGACCAGGTAGTCGGGACGCTCCTTGCCCTTCTTCTTGTCCTTCTTGCCGGCCTGCGGGCCACCGGGCGCTCCGTGGCCCTGCCCGGCACCGGCCTGGCCGGTGCCCGACCTGCCGCGGCCGAGACCGGAACCGCCCTCGGTGAAAGCTCCACGACGGGAGCCGCCTTCTCCTGCTTCGCCGACGACACCGCCGCCCCGGCGCAGCACGCTGCCGGAACGGCCGGCCGAACCGGCCTTGCCTGCACCGGACTTGCCCTCGCCCATCCCGGACGAACCGAACGCGTTGCCGCCGCGGCCGGCACCACCGGCCCCGGAGCCGCCACGGCCGAGACCGCCGCCGCTACCGGATCCCGCGCCCGAGCCGGAGAGTGTCCCTCCGCCGTAGGTGCCCGAGCCACCGGCGCCGGAGCCGCCACGGCCCGTTCCCTCGGCCCCGATGACGCCGGTGCCGCCCAGACCCGACCCGCCGGTGGTGCCGCCTGCCCGGCCGCCACCGACAACGCCGTCGATCCCGGTGCCCGGGCCGGTCGGAGCCTTCGGGTTGGGCGTGGGATTCGCGATTCCGCCCTTGATGCCGGTGTCCGTCCGAGTGGTGGTCGTCGCCTTGGGTGACGTCACACTGCGCTGCGGGGATGACTGCGAGGATGCACGGGACCCGGCCGTCGTCGTTCCGCCAGTGCCCTGCGCTCCGGCAAAGCCCATACCGCCGCCCATGATCAGACCCGCCAGGGCGCTCGCACCACCGGAGTCGGACGGCGCAAGGTCACGCCCTTCCTCGTCGATCATGGCCGTGGACGGCGGCTTCAGGAACTGTGTGGTGACGCGGTACTTGAGCGACAGCGTCTCCATGACCGCCACCGCCTGCGCCTTCTTCTCGTCGGCGATGCTGGTGTTCGTGTCCTCGTTGTCCTCGCCGACAGCGGCCTTGGCGAAGTCGCTGACGGTGTCCCCGGCCTTGTCCAGGAAGCTCGGCTCCTCCGGCATGTCCCGCTTGGCCGCGTCGATGGCCTCGGCCATCATCTGCATGGCGACCGCGGCGTCATTGGCGTACGAGGCAGCGTTGTTGACCGAGTTCGCCATGCTCGTCATCGACTTGTAGAAGGCGTCGCTGGTCGCACCCTCCCACGAGGACGTGGCATCGGCGGATGCCGTATTCAGGGCAGTACGGATCTGCTTCAGACTGTCGGCGGCCCGACGCCACGGGTCGCTCGCCGCCATGACGCTGCCCGAGTCCATGGCCTGAACCATGCTCCGGAGCTGGCCATGGCTGTAGCCGTGGAAGTTCGTCTCGGGAATTGCATCAGTCATGCCTGCACACCTCGCCTACAACTGATCGTCTCGACTGGGACCTCTACCGGGCCGTTGCTCACCGGCACGGAGGCCGTCACCATGTCGGCTGCGGATCGCCGCTGCCCGCCGGTGCAGCACCGGCCGGCCCCTTTGGGCCGCTCGGGGCCGTGGATCGCACGGCGTTGCTCCTGACGGAAGCAGTCACCACAGAGCTGCCACCGAGAACCGACCATCCGTCACTTGTTTCGATGTGGAGCGAACGAGCGGTCTCGTGTTCGTGCTCCTCGTAGTTGTTGGCGGTGACGTCGGCCTTGCGCTGAGCCTGGTCGATGGCGTCCTGGAGATGGTTGAGGACGAGACGAAGCTGGTCCCTCATCTCCTCGTACTTCTTGTGCAGCGCCTCGGCCTCGCCGAACGTCCCGAACGCCGAGCGTCCGACGCCGCTCTGGCCGTGCACCTTGGTGCCGCCGGCCGTGGCCTCGAACTCGCTCAGCAGGCCCCGTACCTGCGATGCGAAGGCCCGCAGGCTGTCCACCTCTACGCGGTACCCGGCGCCGGAGCCGCCGCTCGAACCGCTCCCCGTGCTCACGTCTGTCGTGCCTCCCCCGTACGTCACACCGGCCATATCCCAGGTCTAACCCTTATGTCTAACACATGGGTCCGTCGGCCAGAACCACCCCCTCGTACGCCAACGGCCGGGCGCGCAGGCCCCCTTCGGGGGGAGCCGACGAGTGGTTCTGATCGTGGATCAGGCGACGGCCGCCGCGAGTGCCTGGCGGCAGAGGGTGTCGGCGCGGCGGGTGGTCTCGGGGAGGCGGAAGGAGGGGGTGAGGGCGAGGGTGACGGCGACGGCCGCGTCCAGGCCGATCCGGTGGCCGACCGAGACGAAGACCGGCTTGACCCCCTGCCGGGTGCGGACGGCCCGGCCGACCTCCTCGCCGCCGTCGACCAGCGGGGCCCAGGCGCCGCGTTCGGGCCCCGGGAGGCCGTAGGTGAAGGTGAAGGGCGTCTTGGCCACGCCTATGGTGCGCAGTCCGGTGCGGACGCCGAGGTGGCTGGCCAGGCCGAGGCGGCGCGGGTGGGCGAGGCCGTAGCCGTCGCAGACCACCAGGTCCGGTTCGGCGGTCAGGCCCTCCAGGGCCTCCAGGACGGCGGGGAGTTCGCGGAAGGCGAGCAGCCCGGGCAGGTAGGGGAAGGCCACCGGGCCGACCGCGGTGGACTGTTCCACCACCTCGAGCGTCGCGTAGTCGAGCAGGACGGCCGCCGCCGCGACCACGTCCCGCTCGTCGTCGTACGCGACGTCGACTCCCGCGACCAGCGCACCGGGCGCCGGGGCGGGGCCGGCGGCGGAGACCAGGGGGCGCAGGCGTTCCTGTTCGGCCAGGGCCGTTTTCTCGTCGGTGGGCCAGTCGGCCGGTACGCTCACATCTCCCCCGTGGCGGCGACGTTGATGATTTTGACGATGTTCCGACGATCACCGTACCGGGCGCGCACGGCGAGGGGCGCAGCGCAGTGGCATCCCGGGACGTCCGGCGTGAGTCCGTGCGCCCCTCATGCCCTGAATATGCCCGGCTACGCTTGACGTACGGAGCCCGGGCCCCGGGTAGACCTCCACGGGGAGCTTCGCGGGAGGCTCCGCCGACCGGACACCCGACACCTGTGTGAAGGACTGACCGCCATGTTGCGACCGACCCTCGCCCAGCTCAGCACAGGTACGCTCACCGTCGTCGTCGCCGCCGTGGCACTGCTGGCCGTCTCCGGATCGACCGGGGTGGCGGAGGTTCTGGTCCTGGTGGCCTTTGCCGTGGCGCTGGGCACGCTGACGACCGCCCTGCTCGTCACGGTCGCGGCGCAGCGCCGCTCGGCCGCCGACCGGGGCGCGGCCGCGGGCCCGGACGCCGGGGAGCGCCAGTCCCGGGACCAGCCGCAGACTGCGGGCCAGCGGCCCGAGTTGGCGCACCAGCGCTGACGCCCGCGGGGCGGGACGGACGCGGGGCCGGGCGCGGAGCCCGGCCCTTCTGCTGTGGCCGGCAGTCGGCCGGATGATCGGTCGTCAGACGGTCGACACCACGACGGTCTTGGCGGCCTTGTCGTGGATGCACTGGCGGTACGGCTTGTCGAAGACGCCGAACAGGCCGTCGATCGGCCACCACAGGCCGCCGCAGCAGATCAGTGCGGGCAGGACGAAGGTGGCGGACCTGGTCCAGGCGACCGCGGAACCGGGCACGCTGCCGTCGACCAGCATGGCCACCCGGATCTTCATCAGCTTCTTGCCGAGGGTCTGGCCGTCGCGGCTGAGCATCAGGCCGTCGTAGACCAGGAGGAGCAGGTAGCCGAGCCAGGTCGCGCCGACCCAGCCGTTCTGGTCGCTCAGGCTGGCGAACGGGAGCACCAGCAGGACCGCCACGATCTCCACGAGCACGAGGTCCACGAGCTGGGCGACGATCCGGCTGGGCCAGGTTCCCAGGGCCGGCATGCCGGGGACGGGGCCCTCGCCGGGGGTGACCGGAGGTGCGTCGTGCTGCGGAGCCCCGTACGAGGGAGCCCCGTACTGCGGTGTGCCGTACTGCGGCGGCGGGGCGCCGTAGGCACCGCCGTAGCTGCCGGGGGCGTCCTCGGCGCCGCCCTGCCCGCCGCCGGGGGTGTCGTACGGGCTGCCGCCGGCCGGCGGGGGCGACGGCGGCGGTGCACCGTACGGGTCGGACGGCTGTCCGGGCGGCGTGCCCCCGTCTGGGGGCTGCTTGTCGAAGGAGGGCTTGCCGCCGCCCTCCGGCTCCTGGCCTGCGGGGCCTGAGGGGTCTTGGGTGCTCATGCCCCGAGTAGAACACCGCAGATCCGGCGAACTCCGGACATTCGACCCGTTTTGCCTCCGGTTGCCGGGCGCCGGCGTCGGGCGCCGCGTCCCGGCCGCCGGGGCGGGCGGCCGGCGGTGCCCGGCGGCTGTCAGGCCTTCACGACCCGGGTGCGCGCCGCACGGTCGTGCCAGCCGCGGCGGGCCCGGCGGTCGAGCAGCGGCCAGAACAGTCCGATCGGCAGGAGCACCCCGAGCTGCCTGACGATCCATCGAACGAGCGATCGCCCGATCGGCGGAGCGGATCGGGCCGGCCGCCGGGCCTGGCCGGCAGCCGGCCGACGGGAGCGCGCGCCCCGGGTGTCGACCACCCGGATCCGGGCGATCCGCTTGCCGAAGGTCTGGCCGGTGCGTGCGGTCGGCAGCACCTCGTACAGCAGGCCGAGCACCAGGAGCACGCCCAGCAGGACGCCGGCCTTGCCGAGCACCACGCCGTCGACCACCAGGACCTGCACCTGACGGCCGGCGAGCAGGGACTCGGCCCGGGCCTGGTCCAGCTTCTCCTGGACGTGGGCCACGGCGGACGCCGTCAGCGGCACGCCCGCCGCGACCGCGACCACGGCCACCACCAGGGTGTCCACCAGCCGCGCCGCCAGTCGGCGGCCGAGCCCGGCGGTCTGCAGCGGCTCGGGTTCGGTCCGGCGGCCGGCTGCCTTCGCACCGGTGGTCGAGGTCCCGGGCCGGGCCGGCCTCGGCTCCGCCGGCCGTTCCTGCGGCCGCCCGGCGGGCCGGGGGGCGGTGTGGGAGCGGGGGCTCCCGCCCTGGTGGGGGTGGTGGGCGGTTCCG
>NZ_JBHWBW010000536.1:0-5113 GCF_042735675.1 Kitasatospora sp. NPDC059571 | reverse complement strand
CGCGGGGGGGCGGGCGGCGAGCGGGGGGCCCGGCGCGGGGGGCGCGCCTCGCGCCGCGGGGGGGGCCGGGCGCGCCGCCCGCCCCGGGGGGGGCCCGCCCCCGGCGGGCGTGTCCGTTCCGGCGCCGGTCCTGCCGACCGGCCCGGAGTCAGTCCTGGTCGGGGGAGGCCGCGGTCTTCTTCGCCGCGGTCTTCCGGGTGACCGTCTTCTTCGCCGCCGCGGTCTTGGTCGCGGTCGTCTTGGCCGCGGTGGTCTTGGCGGCGGCCGTCTTCTTGGTGGCGGTCTTCTTCGCCACCGTCTTCTTGGCCGCGGCCTTCTTCGCGGGCGCCTTCTTGGCCGCCTTCTTCACCGGGCCGCGGGCGCGCTTCTCGGCGAGCAGCTCGTAGCCGCGCTCCGGGGTGATGGTCTCGACGTCGTCGTCCTTGCGGAGCGTCGCATTGGTCTCGCCGTCGGTCACGTACGGGCCGAAGCGGCCGTCCTTGACCACCACGGGCCGCTCGCTGACCGGGTCGGTGCCGAGCTCCTTGAGCGGGGCGGCGGCAGCCGCGCGGCCGCGCTGCTTGGGCTGGGCGTAGATCGCCAGCGCCTCGTCGAGGGTGATGGCGAGCAGCTGGTCCTCGCTGGTGAGCGAGCGCGAGTCGGTGCCCCGCTTCAGGTACGGGCCGTAGCGGCCGTTCTGTGCGGTGATCTCGTTGCCCTCGGGGTCGGTGCCGACCACCCTGGGCAGCGAGAGCAGGCGCAGCGCGTCCTCCAGGGTGACGGTGTCGAGCGCCATCGTCTTGAAGAGGGAGGCCGTCCGCGGCTTGACCGCGTTCTTGCCGGTCTTCGGCGTGCCCTCGGGCAGCACCTCGGTGACGTACGGACCGTAGCGGCCGTCCTTGGCGACCAGCGGGTGGCCGCTCTCCGGGTCGGTGCCGAGCACCCGCTCGCCGCTGGGCTTGGCGAGCAGTTCCTCGGCGAGCTCGACGGTGAGCTCGTCCGGCGGCAGGTCGTCGGGGATGTCGGCGCGCTGCCCGGGCTCGCCCTCGACGGCCGCGGCCTTCTCCACGTACGGGCCGTAGCGGCCGACGCGCAGGGTGATCTCGTCGCTCAGCGGGAAGGAGCTGATCTCCCGGGCATCGATGGCGCCGAGGTCGGTGACGAGCTCCTTGAGGCCGCCGAGGTGGTCGCCGTCGCCGTTGCCGGCCTCGGCGGCACTGCCGGCGATGGCCGCGCCCTCGCCCTCACCGAAGTAGAAGCGCTTGAGCCACGGCACGGACTCGGCCTGGCCGGCCGCGATCCGGTCGAGGTCGTCCTCCATCTTGGCGGTGAAGTCGTAGTCGACCAGCCGGCCGAAGTGCTTCTCCAGCAGGTTCACTACGGCGAAGGAGAGGAAGGACGGGACGAGCGCCGTGCCCTTCTTGAAGACGTACTTGCGCGCGATGATCGTGTCGATGATCGAGGCGTAGGTGGACGGGCGGCCGATCTCCCGCTCCTCCAGCTCCTTGACCAGCGAGGCCTCGGTGTAGCGCGCCGGGGGCTTGGTGGAGTGGCCCTCGGCGGAGAGCCGGTCGGCGGCCAGCGGGTCGCCCTCGGAGACCTGCGGCAGCCGGCGCTCGCGGTCGTCGAGCTCGGCGTTGGGGTCGTCCGCGCCCTCGACGTAGGCCTTGAGGAAGCCGTGGAAGGTGATGATCTTGCCGGACGCGGAGAACTCGGCGTCCCGGCCGTCCGCGGAGCGGCCGCCGACCTTCACCGTCACCGACTGGCCGACCGCGTCCTTCATCTGCGACGCGACGGTGCGCATCCAGATCAGCTCGTACAGGCGGAAGTCGTCGCCGGCCAGGCCGGTCTCGGCGGGGGTGCGGAAACGGTCGCCGGAGGGGCGGATCGCCTCGTGCGCCTCCTGGGCGTTCTTGACCTTGGACGCGTAGACGCGCGGCGCGTCCGGCAGGTAGTCCGCCCCGTACAGCTGGGTGACCTGGGCCCGCGCGGCGGCGACGGCGGTCTCCGACAGCGTGGTGGAGTCGGTACGCATATAGGTGATGAAGCCGTTCTCGTACAGCTTCTGGGCCACCTGCATGGTCCGCTTCGCGCCGAAGCCGAGCTTGCGGCTGGCCTCCTGCTGGAGCGTGGTGGTGCGGAACGGCGCGTACGGCGAGCGGCGGTACGGCTTGGACTCGACGCTGCGGACGGCGAACGAGGTCTGCTCCAGCGCGGCGGCCAGCGCGCGGGCGGCCTGCTCGTCGAGGTGCAGCGTGTTGGCGGTCTTCAGCCGGCCGTCCGGGCCGAAGTCGCGGCCGGTCGCGATCCGCTTGCCGTCGACCGAGACCAGGCGGGCGCCGAAGTTCTCCGGGTTGGCGGCGTCCGCGGCGGCGCGGCCGGTGGAGAAGGTGGCGATCAGGTCCCAGTAGTGGGCGCTGGTGAACGCGATCCGCTCGCGCTCGCGCTCCACGACGAGCCGGGTCGCCACGGACTGCACGCGGCCCGCCGACAGCTTCGGCATGACCTTCTTCCACAGCACCGGGGAGACCTCGTAGCCGTAGAGGCGGTCGAGGATGCGGCGGGTCTCCTGGGCGTCGACCAGGCGCTGGTTGAGGTCGCGCGGGTTGCGCACGGCCTCCTGGATGGCGTCCTTGGTGATCTCGTGGAACACCATGCGGTGCACCGGGACCTTCGGCTTCAGCACCTCCTGCAGGTGCCAGGCGATCGCCTCGCCCTCGCGGTCCTCATCGGTGGCGAGGAAGAGCTCGTCGGACTCCTTCAGCAGCGACTTCAACTTGGTGACCTGGGACTTCTTGTCCGGGTTCACCACGTAGATCGGCGCGAAGTCGTGGTCGACGTCCACGCCCAGCCGGCGGACCTCGCCGGTGTACTCGTCGGGAACCTCGGCGGCGGTGCCGGGCAGGTCGCGGATGTGCCCGACGCTGGCCTCGACGATGTAGCCGGGGCCCAGGTAGCCCTTGATCGTCTTCGCCTTGGCCGGCGACTCGACAATGACGAGTCGCTTGCCGTGCGCGGTCTCGCTGCTCGGGGACACCTTCGCTCTTCTCTCCCGGTCGTCATGTGTGCTGGTGGCGCGGGCGGCGGAGAGGCGCTCCGCCCGTCCCTTCCGCCGTCCTGGGCTGTCGCTGCGCGACGACCCCACCAGCGGAGTGTGACCGTACCCTGGCCACCCTTGTCAAACGGACGGTTCCCGCTTTTTCACTTGCAAGGCCGACCTACGCCACTCGAACGGTAACCCGAGCACGTGTCCGCGCGCCCCGCGGAGGGGGTCCGAGAGCCGTGGAGCGGCCGGATCCGGGCGGCCCGCGGCCGACACGCGCGCCGTTCCAAGGGCGGGGCGGGAGTGCACTGCGGGACGGGAGGGAACGGGAAGCGGTCGCCCGGGCGGATGCACCGTGCCGGGCCGCGGACGGCCGGACGGAGGCGCGAGGCGGTGTGCTGTGGTGCGGTCGCCGCTGCCGGGGACGCGCGGGTCGGCGTGGCGCCGGCGACCGGACCTACGGGGCCGGACCGACGGGGCCGGACCGACCGGTCCGCGGGTGGCCGAAGCGGTCGGGCGGGCCGTTCAGGCCCTGGTCAGTCGGCCAGGACGGCGGTCAGCAGGGTCAGCCCGCCGGCCAGCGCGGTGGTGCCCAGCAGCGCCCAGAACACGTCGTTCACCAGCGTGGGCATCACCTCGGTGCCGGCCAGCACCACCCGGCTCGGGCGCCGCGCGTCGTACATCACCTGGACGACGGTGCCCGGCACCAGCCGGGCCGGCCGGCGCAGCGGCGTGGCGCCGCGCGGGCGCGCCAGGACGGCCCGGGACCGTGCGGGCCGCCTCCCGCCCGCGGCCGGGGTGCAGGCAGCGGGGGTGTGCACGGCCGAGGCCTCGACCGGCACCGGTTCGACGACTGCGGCCGGTGTGTAGGAGAGCAGCGGCGCGCTGTCGAGCTCGCCGAAGGTGTCGCCGTAGGGCTCGCCGTACGGGTCGCCGTCCGCCACCACGCACGCGGTCGCCGGAACGCCGTGCCGGCGCAGGTGGTGGCGAAGGCGCAACTCGGCGGCGCACCAGAGCAGCAACGCGCCGCCGAAGAGCGTCAGGATGCCGCCCGCCGCCACCGCCGTCGGTGTCTCCACCGTTCCCCACCCCTCTCCGCACCTGTCCACAGGCTGTGGACGGGAGCGTGACAGGCGGCGGACAACCCCGGACTGACGTTCGACGTACGCGGGGCAACATGCGAGGGGCGAGGAGGTTAACGAGACCGGTGCCGATCCGTTCCGCGCCTCCGAGCAGAGCACGCACCCCGCCGGGAACCGGCTGCCCACCCCGCGGGTCACGGCTCGGCCGCTTGCGTAACGGCTCCGCGCGCCGTGTCACAGCGCTGCTACGGGCGCAGCCGCACCCCCGGGGCCGGCGTGTACACAGGTACGGCACGCCCGCTGCACGCCGCACCGCCGCGCACCACCCGCTCGCCCGACCGATCTGTCAGACACCTTGGGGGGACCAAGCCATGTCCGCACGCCGCCTGCTAGCCACCGCCGCCCTGCTCGCCACCGCCACGCTCGCGGTCACCGCGTGCGACCCCAACAACCCGGGTGCCGACGCCCCGCCCGCGACGGCCGCCCCGAGCGCCTCCGCCTCTTCGTCCGCGCAGCCGACCGCGTCCGCCCAGCCGAGCGGCAAGCCGTCGGCGAAGCCCACCACGGCCCACAGCGGCAGCGCGAAGCCGACCGGGAAGGGCACGCCGACCGCCGACTGCACGACCGCGGCGCAGCACCCCGGGCACAAGGTCATCAACGTCACGGCGGCGACCGCCACGCAGGTCACGGCCACGCCGACCCGCTTCGTCTGCGGCCCGACCATCGACGACGACGGCTACTACCAGCCGATCGGCGGCACCGCCTCCTACACCTTCGCCCCCGGCGCCACCGCGGAGCTCTTCGTGCAGGGCGACGCCAGCGGTCCGCGGAGCGTGCCGCTGACGCAGTTCGCCAACCACGCCGGAGACTGCGCCCACCAGCGCCCGGTGCCGGAGCCGTACTCCTGCTTCGGCGGCAACTACGACATCACGGTGGACGGTTCGGGCCGCATCACCAAGATCAGCGAGCTCTACCACCCGTGACCTGCGGGGCCGCGGCGGGCCGGCGG
>NZ_JBHWBW010000535.1:4105-5123 GCF_042735675.1 Kitasatospora sp. NPDC059571 | reverse complement strand
GGCCCAGCACGGCCGCGCGGTGCAGGCAGCGCGGCGCCAGCAGACAGCTGCAGGTCGCCTGGCCGGGCTCGGTGACGGCGCCGCCCGGCCCGGGGGTGAGCGACACCTCGGCGTCCTCACCGCACCGGACGGTGCACCCGCCGCCGTCCGCGGCGGCCGTCACGGGCAGTGCGGCGTACTGCTCGACCGCCGCGTCGAGCTTCTTGCGCAGCCGCGAGGTCAGGCCCTCCACGGCGTCGGCGACCACCGCCGGGGCGACGGGCGGCAGGTGAACGGTCGTCAGGGGCAGTGTCATCGGGGCTCTCCGCGGAGGCGGTCGCCGACCCAGCGGGCGAGGGCGAGGGGACTGAGGGCGGCCACCGGCATACCGGCCGCGACGAGCTGCTGAGCGACCGGCACGGAGTACCGCGGGGTGCCGGTGTCGTCCAGCGCGGCGCAGCCCAGCAGGTGCACCCCGGAGGAGGCCAGCGAGCGGACCTCGGCGAGCAGGCCGCCGATGGGCCCGCCCTCCTCGAAGTCGCTGACCACCACGACCAGGGTGCGGCTCGGCACCCGGACCAGGGAACGGGCGTGGGCCAGCCCGGCCGCGATGTGCGTACCGCCGCCGACCCGGACCTCCAGCAGCAGCGACAGCGGGTCGTCCACCCGGTCGGTGAGGTCCGCCACCTGGGTGGAGAACGCCAGGAAGTGCGTGGAGAGCGTCGGCACGCCGCCGAGCACCGCCGCGGTCAGCGCGGACCAGATGACCGAGGCCTCCATCGAGCCGGAGACGTCGACCACCAGGATCAGCCGCCAGTCCGCCTCGCGGCGCGACCGCGTGCTGAACACCGGCTGCTCGGGGACGACGACCGTCCGCCCGTCGTCCAGCACCTGGGTACGGGCCAGGTTGGCCCGCAGGGTGCGCGGCAGGTCGAGCCGGGCGCCCGGGGGGCTGGGCGGGAGGGGGGGGGGGTGACCGGTCACCGCCCGGCGCTGACGGTGGGGGGGGGGGCGGGGGGGGTGGGTGGCGCGGGCGCCG
>NZ_JBHWBW010000535.1:0-4095 GCF_042735675.1 Kitasatospora sp. NPDC059571 | reverse complement strand
TGTGAGTGAGGGCGTGCCCGCGTGCCTGTGGGCCCCCAGCGGCCGCCCGCACAGCGCGCGCACGGACGGAGGCCGGGTCGAGCTCGGCCAGCACATCGGTACGGCCGGCGTCGGCGGCCCGGCCGAGGACCTCCTCGCGGACGTCGGCGCCGAACAGCGCGTCGAGTTCCTCCGCCCACTCGCGAGCGGTGGGGAAGGACGCCTCCTGGCCACCGCCGTCACCGCCGCCGAAGTCCTGCGCACCCTCGCCGCGTCCGGCGCCGTAGAGCTCGTCCAGGGCGCGTGCGTAACGGCGGGCACCCGCGGGCAGCCGCTCGGGCTCGCGGCCCAGCAGCAGCCGCCAGCGGTCGGCCGGGGCGAGCCGGTCGGCCGGGACGAGCGGCTCGGCCGGGGCCGGGCGGTCCGGGCCGGCGTCCGCAGCTGCCGGAGCGTCACTCTCCGCCTCCGGTACGGGGGAGGGCCCGGCAGCGGGGCCGCCGGCCGCCGGACCCGGGCTCCCGGTGCCGGGCAGGCCGAGCGCGGCGAGGGCGGCAGCCGCCGCCGCGTCCGCGGCGGCCCACAGCGCGAGCAGGTCGGGTGCGGCGGCGAGGGTGAGGTCGGGGCGCTCGCCGAGCCGCTCGGTCACCGTCTCCAGCAGCCGGCCGCGGGCGGCCGGGGTGAGCACGTCGAAGCCGGCCCGCAGCGCGGGCAGCCGGTCCAGGAAGCCGCGGTCCGGGAGCCGGTCGATCCGCTCCAGCAGCGGGTCCAGGGCGGTCGGCGCGCACTCCAGCAGCGGACCGCCCGCACTGAGCAGGCCGGCCAGCAGCCGGGCCGTCCGGCGGGGGGCCACGGGGGGGGTCGGGGTGTCCACCCACCCGGCGGCCCGGGTGCCCAGCGCGGCGGCCCCGTCCAGGTCGAGCAGCACCCGGGCGGCGAGGGCGGCGCCCTGCACCAGCGGGGCGGCCGTTCGGGCCAGCGTGCCGAGCGCGTCGTCCATCCGCAGGCCGAGGCGGTGCTCGCCGGCCCGGGTGGCGAGCGCGACCAGGGCGGCGGCGTCCTCGGGATCGTCGCTGCCGGCGAGGCCGGGCAGGGCGCGCACCGCCGCGTCCAGCAGGGCGGCGGCGAGCTCGGCGGCCCGCTGCGCCCCGTGCTCGCCGGCGCCCGGCAGGTGGCCGCGCCGCAGCGCGTCCAACAGGTCCAGCGCGGCGAGGAGTTCGGGCAGGGTGGCGGCGGCGGGCAGCAGCAGTTCGGCCTCGCCGAGCCGTTCGGCGACCAGGTCGGGCAGGTCGCAGCGGGCCGCGGCACGCAGCCCGTCGAGCAGCTGGGCGCAGGTCGGCCCGCCGTCGGCCTCCTGCCGGCGGGCGGCCTCCCGCAGGGTGCCGGCGGCGGCGAGTTCGGCCGTCACACCGCGGACGCCCGCCAGGTCGAGCCGGGCCGCCACGGACGGCGTCCAGGACACTCGCCAGCGGGTGGTCAGCGCGGTGGCGTCGCCCGCGGCCGCGACGTCCTCCGGCTCGCCGTAGCCGATGCCGCACAGGTGCAGCCGTTGGAGCAGCACCTCGCGGCGGGCGTCGAGCGGGGAGCGCAGCGGGTCCAGGCGCACCTCCTTCGACTCCGGGCGGTCGGGGCCGGGCAGCCGCAGCTCGGCGAGGTCGGCCTCGACGGCCGGGCCGAGGCCGGAGCGCGGGGTGCCGGGGGCGGTCCGGCCGCGGACGGTGCCGACCAGGACGGTCTCCAGGGCCCGGGCCAGCGCCCGGCCGCGGCCGAGCGGCTCGCCCTGGCCGAGCACGGTGGTCACCGCCTCCAGCAGCTCGCCGCGGCCCGGCGCGGGCAGCCCCCGCAGCCGGGCGAGGTCGCCGGCCAGCCGCAGGGTCTCGGCGGCCTCGCCGGTGCCGGCGGTGTGCCCGGCGGCGCGCAGCTCGCGGCAGAGCTCGGTGATCGCCGTGGCGGCCGCCTCGGCGACCCGGACGGGGTCGCCCTGGGCGCCGAGCACGGCCTGCTGCCAGCGCGGGTCGCGGATGCCGGCCGGGTAGCCGGAGCGGGCGTCGAGCAGGGCGAAGGTGTACGGGACCAGCGAGGTGGTGACCTCGCCTCCGGCACCGGGGGTGCCGCTCTCCGCGGACGATGCCGACGGTCCGTCATCGGTCGGCCGGTCATCGGCCGGCCCGTCGTGGCCGGCCACCAGCGCCGGGCCGTGGAAGGCGCCGACCAGGGCGGCGACCCGTCGGCCGTCCGCCGCGGCCTCGGCGACCACCCGCCGCATGTGCGCCTCGCGGGCCAGGTCGACGGCGGGGACGCCGCCGTCGGCCGCGGCGTCCCGGCGCAGTGCCCAGCCGACCGCGAGCGCGGCCCGCCGGACGGCCTCCGGGGAGCTGCCCGGGGCCCGGACCTCCACCGACCGGTCCCACAGGTCGTCGCCGTCGCGGCCGGTGCCGGCCGCGGTCAGGGCGTCCGCGAAGACCGGACCGGCGGCCGGGGTGCGCTGCCCGGCCGCCGGCGCGGCGGCCGGGGTGCGGTCGGCCCAGGCGGGGTCGGCCATCGGCAGGTCGCAGCAGCGCACCTCGACCCCGCGGTCGCGGGCCCAGCGGAGCGCGGTCAGCTCGGGCGAGAAGTCCGCGAACGGGTAGAAGCCGAGCCGGCCCGTACCGTCCGCGCCGGCGAGCGCGACCGGCGCGGTCGTCCCGGGGGCGGCCAGGTGCGGCAGCCACCGCTGGAAGTCGGAGGGCAGCTCGATGCAGAGCACCTGCGGGTCGGCGGCGTCGAGCAGGGCGGGCACCACCGCGGCCAGCGCCGGGCTGTGGTGCCGGACGCCGATCAGGTACGGCGCGGTGGAGGCGGCGAGCGCCGCCACCGCCTCGCGCGGCCCGGCGGCGGCCGTGGCGGTGTCGGTCATCGGAGGTTCTCCCGCAGGTCCCACAGGCGGCGCCAGGTCGCGGAGCCGTCCTCGGCGCGGCGGCGCACCGGGCCGTCCCAGTAGCCGAGCAGCCGGGCGTGGTCGGCCGGGTCGTCCTTGTGGACGGCGCCCAGCAGGTGGCCGGGGACCAGGTCGAGCACGTCGGCGCCGGAGAAGTACGCGGACGCGAGCCCCAGCGAGGACGCGACGTGGACGGCCTCCGCGGTGGACATCACGGTGCCGGGGCGCTCGACGTCCCAGCCCTCGGCGGAGCGCCCGGTCCGCAGGTCGCGGAAGACGGTCACCAGCACGTCGAGAACGGCGTCGTCCACGCCGAACGCGGCGCCGGCCTGCTGGACGGCGGCGGTGGCCCGGTCGCGGACGAGCGAGGTCTCCGCGACGGCGTCGGCGATCGGGTGGACGGTCTCGAAGTTGAACCGCCGCTTGAGCGCGGCGGACATCTCGGAGACGCCGCGGTCGCGCAGGTTCGCGGTGCCGATCACGGTGAAGCCGGGGACGGCGGCCACCGAGGCGTCCGGCGTACCGGCGAGCTCCGGCACGCTCAGCCGCCGGTCGGAGAGGATCGAGACCAGGGCGTCCTGGACCTCGGGCAGGCAGCGGGTGATCTCCTCGATCCGGGCGACCCGGCCGGTGCGCATCGCGGTCATCACGGGGGAGGCGACCAGCGCCTGCGGCGTCGGCCCCTGGGCCAGCAGCAGGGCGTAGTTCCAGCCGTAGCGGAAGGCGTCCTCGGTGGTGCCCGCGGTGCCCTGCACGGTCAGCTCGCTGGTGCCGCTGACGGCGGCGGCGAGCAGCTCGGAGAGCATCGACTTGGCCGTACCGGGTTCGCCGACCAGCAGCAGGCCGCGCTCGCCGGCGAGGGTGACCACGCAGCGCTCCACCAGGGCGCGCTCGCCGACGAACTTCGGCTCGACGACCAGCTTGGCGGGCAGCGCCCCGTCCTTGCGGCGCCGCGGCGGCAGGGTCAGGGCCGTGCCGTCGCTGCCGCAGACGAAGGTCACCACGGCGGCCGGGGTCAGCGCCCAGCCGGGCGGCCGCGGACCCTCGTCGTGGGCGGCGAGGAAGGCGAGTTCGGCGGCGTACCGCTCCTCGGCGGGCAGGATCTGCCGGGGCTGGGGGATCGTCACCTGTTCGGCGGTCGGGGGCATCTCGGGTCCTTCGGATCGGATTCGGTCGTGGAGGGCCGGGGGTGCGGGCGGGCC
>NZ_JBHWBW010000534.1:2937-5144 GCF_042735675.1 Kitasatospora sp. NPDC059571 | reverse complement strand
GCTCAGGCGGCCGGGCCGGACGGCCGCTTGTAGCCGCGCTGCCACTGCATCCCGAAGCCGTACAGCCGGTCCAGGTCCGACTGGAAGCCGTGCACGTACCGCACCTCGCGGCGGACGGTGAGCTGGTTGTCCCCGGCGTTCTCGATCAGCACCACCGCGCAGGAGCGCGCCGCGGCCGCCCGCTCGTCGAGCTTGATCTCGATCCGCGGGCCGCTCGGCGGCACGATGGTGACCGTGGCGTGGGTGCGGTCGAAGGCCGGGGTGTCGTCGTAGATGTAGACGAATATCAGCAGCCGCCGGAACTGGTCCTTCTTCTCCAGGTTGACGTACATCGTCTCGCCGGACGGCGCACCGTACACGTCGTCGCCGCTGAGCTTGATGTACGGCGGCCGGGCGAGGTCACCGAAGAGCCCGCCGAGCGGCTGGACGACACCCCTGCTGCCGTCCGCGAGCTCGTACATGCAGGCCAGGTCGAGGTCGACGCTGACCGGCGCGGTGTCGAAGGCCTCCGGGGCCATCGGCCGCAGGTTCCGCAGGTCGAACCGGCGGCGCAGCGCGCCGCCGGCCCCCGGACGCTCGACCGTCCGGGTGGTCCAGTGCAGGTTGACGTACAGGTTGCCGGTGGTGGCGGCGGCCCCGGTCAGCGCGTGCTGGGGCTGGGACTTCGTCAGCGTCACCTTGAACTGGCCGCCGGAGTCGACGCTGTTCCGGTCGCCCTTCAGGAACTCCCAGACCGAGACCATCGTGCGTGTACCCTCCCCCTGCTCGGCCGGCCGCCGGACGGCCGCCGTCGGCGTTCATCGTCCCCGTATCGTCCCATCAGAGCCATACCCCACCGTCGACGATGAGTCACCGTCAGTCCCTCCGTTGGCGACGGATCCGCCACTCCCGTACGATGCCGCTCCCCCGGACGCGATATCGTCATGCCCGCACAGGCGTCCCCGGCGGCCCGCGTGCAGCGGCGTCCGCGACGCTACGTCAGGATCCGCCCGCCCGATCCGCCGCCTGTGCAGGAGCGACCCCATCCCCCTGCCCTGCGGAATTCGAGGCCCAACCCACGATGAACCTCTCCTCCATACAGCTGGTCTGGGCCGTGATCGGCGCCGCGGCCCTGCTGTTCACCGCCGTCCTGCTGGCGGTGCTCCGCGTGAAGAACAACAAGCCCGACGAGTCCGCCGACTCGTGGGAGCGCAGCGAGGAGCGGCGGCGCCGCAAGGAGGCCGTCTACGGCGGTGCCTCCTACGTGCTGCTGTTCTGCTGCGCCGGTGTCGCCGCGGCACTCTCCTTCCACGGTCTCGTGGGCTTCGGCCAGGAGAACCTCAACCTGTCCGGCGGCTGGGAGTACCTGGTGCCGTTCGGCCTGGACGGCGCGGCGATGTTCTGCTCGGTGCTCGCGGTGCGCGAGGCCAGCCACGGTGACGCGGCGCTCGGTTCGCGCCTGCTGGTGTGGCTGTTCGCGGTGGCGTCGGCCTGGTTCAACTGGGTGCACGCGCCGCGCGGCGGGGTGCACGACGGTGCGCCGCAGTTCTTCGCCGGTATGTCCATCTCGGCCGCCGTGCTGTTCGACCGCGCGCTCAAGCAGACCCGCCGGGCGGCGCTGCGCGAGCAGGGCCTGATCCCGCGCCCGCTGCCGCAGATCCGGATCGTGCGCTGGCTGCGCGCGCCCCGCGAGACCTACGCGGCCTGGTCGCTGATGCTGCTGGAGAACGTGCGCAGCCTGGACGAGGCCGTCGAGGAGGTGCGCGAGGAGCGCCAGGCGAAGATCGACGCCAAGCAGCGGGCCCGGGTGGCCGACCGCCGCGAGCGGGCCGAGCTGAAGGCGATCGCCCGCTCCCACGGCGGTGTGCTGAGCCGCTCCCGCGGCGGCCGCCAGGTGCCGGCGCTGACCGCGTCCTCCGCGGGCGACTCCGCTACGGAGCCTGCTCTAGCCGACGAGGACCCGATGGCCAAGGTCGGCCCCTCCGCGCTGGAGCCCGCCGCCCTCACCGCCGGCCGCCGCCCCCGGGCCGCCGTCGGCAGCAGCTCGGCCTCGTCCAGCATCGATCTGACGCTGGACGACGACACCCTGTCGATGCCGAAGCTCGACTCGCTGGAGCGCAAGCTGCGCGCGATCGAGCAGCAGCTCGGCTGATTCCCGCCGTTGACGCGAGAGGGCGGCCGCGCCGGGCCGGCGGGGCCCCCGGGTGGGGGGGGGCCGGGACCCGCGC
>NZ_JBHWBW010000534.1:0-2927 GCF_042735675.1 Kitasatospora sp. NPDC059571 | reverse complement strand
CCCTGCGGCGCGGCCTCCGGCCGCTCGCCCCCCCCGAGTCCGCCGTCCCCGGGCCGGGGCCGCGCGGGCCCCCCGACCGGGGGGGGGCCCCCTCTCGTTGTGCTGTGCGCCGGTCAGACCGAGGTCGGTTCCGACTCGGCGGGGGTCTCCAGCGCCTGCTCGCGGCGGTTGCGGACCACCGAGGAGGCCAGCGCCGCGCCGATGAAGCCGACGCCGATCAGGCCGGTGACGATCTCCGGGATGTGGTACTCGATGGAGACCAGCAGGATCAGCGCCAGCGCGCCGATCGCGTAGTGCGCGCCGTGCTCCAGGTAGACGTAGTCGTCCAGGGTGCCCTTGCGGACGAGGTAGACGGTGAGCGAGCGGATGTACATCGCGCCGATGCCCAGACCCAGGGTGATCATGAAGATGTCCTGGGAGATGGCGAACGCGCCGACCACGCCGTCGAAGGAGAACGACGCGTCGAGGACCTCCAGGTAGAGGAACAGGAAGAACGCGGCCTTGCCGCCGACCTGGACGAGCGACTTGCCGGTGCGCTCGGCCTCCTCCTCGGCCTCCTCCTGCGCCTCGAGACCGGACTCGAACACCCCGGAGAGGCCGTTCACGGCGAGGTAGGTGGCGAGGCCCATCAGGCCGGCCAGCAGCACCGTCTCGGCGTGCCCGGCGGCGAACAGCCGGGAGGCGACGGCCAGCGCGACCAGGGCGATCACCGAGGAGAGGGCGTCCAGCTTGCCGATCTTCTCCAGCGGCTTCTCCAGCCAGCGCAGCCAGTTGAAGTCCTTCTCCTCGAAGATGAAGTCGAGGAAGATCATCAGCAGGAAGATGCCGCCGAAGGCCGCGATCGCCGGGTTGGCGGCCGCGAGGTAGTCGGCGTAGGTCTGGCCGTTGTAGGTCTTCGAGGAGTCGAGCGCGAGGTCGATCACCGTGCCGGGGCTCAGGTGCGCGGTGAGGCCCACCACCAGCAGCGGGAAGATCAGCCGCATGCCGAAGACGGCGATCAGGACGCCGACCGTCAGGAAGATCTTCTGCCAGAAGGGGTTCATCCGCTTCAGGACGGTGGCGTTGACGACCGCGTTGTCGAACGACAGGGAGATCTCGAGGATCGAGAGGATCAGCACGACGCCGAAGCCCTCTGCCCCCCAGATCAGGCCGGCGGCGATCAGGCCGGCGATCGTGATGGCGAAGGACCATCCGAATGTGCGGAGGAACACGGAGTCAGTTACCTTTCGATTTCATGGCTGCGAGGCGGTTTTCGGCGGCGGACTTTACTGGACGTTTACTCCGAAATCCAGGGCGATGCCGCGCAGGCCCGAGGCGTAGCCCTGGCCCACCGCGCGGAACTTCCACTCGCCCTGGTAGCGGTAGAGCTCGCCGAAGATCATCGCCGTCTCGCTGGAGGCGTCCTCGGAGAGGTCGTACCGGGCGATCTCCCGCCCGTCGGTCAGGTTGACGACCCGGATGTAGGCGTTGGAGACCTGGCCGAAGTTCTGGATCCGGGCCTCGGCGTCGTAGATCGAGACCGCGAAGACCACCTTGTCGACCTGGACGGGGACCAGGTCGAGGTTGACCTGGACGACCTCGTCGTCGCCCTCCCCGTCGCCGGTGAGGTTGTCGCCCTGGTGCTCGACCGAGCCCTCGGGGCTGCGCAGGTTGTTGTAGAACACGAAGTACTCGTCGCCGAGCACCCGTCCACCGGCGCACAGCAGGGCGCTGGCGTCCAGGTCGAACGGCGCGCCGGTGGTCGAGCGGGCGTCCCAGCCCAGCCCGATCTGCACCTGCGTCAGATTGGGCGCCGCCTTGGTCAGCGAGACGTTGCCGCCCTTGGCCAGCGTGACACTCATTGCGATTCCTCCCAGCTCCCGTCCCCGGGGCTCCCGATCGGCGATTCGGTTCGCCCGGCCGCCGGACGCACCCCACAGAGGTGTATGCCCCCGGTCCCCCGTGCGGCGGTGCTCACCCGCCTGAACTTCCTGAACTCCGCCTCCGGCGGCGGACGGGGGCCGGGGCGCCGGCGCGGGCACCGGGCGGGGGGCCCCCCACGCGCCGGGACCAGGCCAGAACACCAAGCGGGTGGGGGGGCGAGACGCGGGGCCCCCCCCCCGGCGGGCCAGCGCCCAAAAACCCCGGGGGGTTCCGGGCCCCGCGGGGGGCGGGTCGGCACCGCCGCGGGCCCGGCCCGCCGGGCGGCCGGGCCCTTCGCGGCGCAGGTCAGACGTTGACGCCGAAGTCCTGCGCGATGCCGCGCAGACCGGAGGCGTACCCCTGGCCGATGGCGCGGAACTTCCACTCGGCGCCGTTGCGGTAGAGCTCGCCGAAGACCATCGCGGTCTCGGTGGAGGCGTCCTCGGAGAGGTCGTAGCGGGCGATCTCGGCCCCGCCCGCCTGGTTGATGACCCGGATGAACGCGTTGCGGACCTGGCCGAAGTTCTGCTGGCGGTTCTCCGCGTCGTAGATCGAGACCGGGAAGACGATCTTGGCGACGTCGGCCGGGACGCCGGCCAGGTTGACCTTGATCTGCTCGTCGTCGCCCTCGCCCTCACCGGTGAGGTTGTCGCCGGTGTGCTCGACCGAGCCGTCCTGGCTGGTGAGGTTGTTGAAGAAGACGAAGTCCGCGTCGGAGCGGACCCGGCCCTGCTCGGTGCAGAGCAGCGCGCTGGCGTCGAGGTCGAAGTCGGTACCGGTGGTGGTGCGGACGTCCCAGCCGAGGCCGACGACGACGGCCGTCAGGCCAGGGGCCTCCTTGGTCAGGGAGACGTTGCCGCCCTTGCTCAGGCTGACACCCACAAGTCCTCCAAAGGTGCGGGAGGCACGGTCGGTGCCCCCGGTGGTTGGGGACCGCCCGTACGCGGTGCCCGTCCTGCCAACGGCCCGATCGTAGTGCCGGGTTCCCCCGGGGGTGCCGGAACCGCGGCGGCGCGCCCGGACAG
>NZ_JBHWBW010000533.1:0-5157 GCF_042735675.1 Kitasatospora sp. NPDC059571 | reverse complement strand
CGCCGGGCCTGCTCCACGGCGGCCCGGTGGCGGCGCTGCCGCTCGGCCAGCCCGTCGGCCTCGGCCCGCCGGCGCTGCGCCCCGGCGTGCGCGTCCTCGGCGTTGGCCAGGGCGGTGCGGGCGACGGCCAGCTGCTCGGCCGCACCGACGCGCAGCACGGCCGCCCAGGCCAGCACGCCGCCGACCAGCCCGGCGGCGTCCGCGGCGGAGCCGTCCTCGGCCGGCACCCAGTCGTGCGGCGGCTCGGCGCCGGGGCCGGCGGCCTCCTCGGCGCGGCCGGCCAGCTCGCGCAGCCGGCGGCGGCCCTCGCGGACCGCGGCCTCGCGGGCGGTGCGCCGCTCGGCGAGCCACCGCTCGACCTGGCCGAACCGGCGGGTGTCGAAGAGCCGGCCGAGCAGCTCGGCGCGCTGCTTGGTGTCGGCCCGCAGGAAGCGGGCGAAGTCGCCCTGCGGCAGCAGGACGACCTGGCAGAACTGCTCGCGGCTCATCCCGACCAGCCGCCGGATCTCCTCGCCGGCCTCCTGGTGCGAGGTGCTGAGCCCGTGCCAGCCCGGGGTGCCGTCACCGGTGTCGGCGACCCACTCGCGCAGCAGCGTGCGGGCCTTCTCCGTGGTGGTGCCGGTGCCGCGCAGCTTGGGCCGGTGCTGCTCCGGGCTGCGAGTGATCTCCAGCCGGCGGCCGCCCAGGGTGAGGTCGAGCCGGACCTCGGTCAGCCGGCCCGGCTCGGCGTGGTCGCTGCGCAGCGGATTGCCCTTGCGGGCGCCGGGCACCTCGCCGTAGACGGCGTAGCAGACCGCGTCCAGCAGGCTGCTCTTGCCGGCGCCGGTCGCCCCGCGGAGCAGGAACAGCCCGCCGGCGGCCAGCCGGTCGAAGTCGACCTCCTCGGTGCCCGCGAACGGGCCGAAGGCGGTGACGGTGAGCCGGTGCAGCCTCATCGGGCGGCCTCCTCGGTGCGCGCGTCCTCGCGGCGGACGGCCTCGAAGCCCTCGGCCAGCCAGGCCCGTTCGGCCTCGCTCGGGCCGTCGCCGGGCCGGACGTGGCGCACGAACCCCTCGGCGATCTCCAGGTCGCTGCGGCCGCTGACCCGGGCCGCGTACGAGGGGTGCCCGTCGCCGCCGGTGTGCTCGGGGTCGAAGAGCAGCTGCACGGTGTGCGGGAACCGCCGCCGCAGCCGCTCCATGGCCTCGGCCGGCCGGGCCGGGTCGGTCAGGGTGGCCTCGACCCAGGCGTCCTCGGCCCAGCCGTGGCGCCCGTCGGCGAGCAGCTCGGCCAGCCGGCCGCGGAGCCGGGCCAGCCGCCGGGGCTGCGGGCAGTCGATCCGGCGCTCCTCGGCGATCGCGCCGTCCGCGTCCAGTTCGATCAGCCACATCGTCTTGCGGTGGTCGGCCTCGGAGAAGGAGTACGCCAGCGGGGAGCCGCTGTAGCGCAGGTGCGGGGCGAGCCGCTGGCTGCCGTGCAGGTGGCCGAGGGCGACGTAGTGGACCCCGTCGAAGACCGCAGCGGGCACCGAGGCGACGCCGCCGACGGTGATGTCGCGCTCGCTGGCGCTCGGCTCGCCGCCGGTGACGAAGGCGTGCGCCAGCACCACCGCCCGGGTGCCCGCGGGCCGGGCGGCCAGGTCGGCGCGGACGGCGTCCATGGCCGCCCCGAGCACGCGGTCGTGGCCGCCGCGGTCGAGCCCGAACCGCTCGCGGACCAGCGTCGGCTCCAGGTAGGGCAGCCCGTAGACGGCCACCGGGCCGTGCGCGTCGGCGAGCAGCACGGGCTCCGCGCAGCCGTCCGGGTCGGTGCGCAGGTGGATGCCGGCCCGGTCGATCAGCCGCGCGGCGACGCCGAGCCGGCGGGCGGAGTCGTGGTTGCCGCTGATGAACACCGCGGGCACGCCGAGCGCGGCGAGCCGGACCAGCACGTCGTCGAAGAGCGCGACCGCCTCCAGCCCGGGCAGCGCGCGGTCGTACACGTCGCCGGCGACCAGCACGGCGTCCACCCGCTCGACCCCGGCGACCGCCACCAGGTGGTCGAGGAAGGCGCGCTGGGCGTCGTGCAGGCTCTCCCGGTGGAAGGTGCGGCCCAGGTGCCAGTCCGAGGTATGCAGCAGTCGCATGGACACCGACCATAACGGGCGTCACCGACAACCCGGGATTCCCGGACGTCCCGCCCGTCGGAACCGGTGACGTTCGGTCGATTGTCGGTGACGTTCGGTAGGTTCTCGCTCGTCGGCGTCCCGAACGGCGTGGCGCCGCACGCATCAGGGGAGGCGCCATGTCCGTGCACCGTCCGTCCGAGGGCCGCGGCCCGGGCCGCCACCGCGCACGCGGGGGAGCGGCGCCCGGCCGCGCCGGTCCGCGCGGCCCCGCACCGGGCCCCGCGCCGGGCCCCTCCCGGGTGGCCCCGTTCCGGCAGCCGGTCGCGCTGGCGGTGCCGGGCGACGAGGCCGGCTTCGAGCGGCTGCGCCGGCACCGGCTGTACGGCGGCTGCGACTACCCCGGCTACCTGCGGCGTACCGAGGTGCGGCTGCGCGCCCTGCGCGGGCTGGGGTTCGACGTCCGGGTGCGGCTGCTGGAGCCGGCCGCCTACGAATCGTTCTGTGCGGCCCGGCTGCTGGTGCCCGGGGACCCGGTGGCGCAGGCCGCGTACGCCGCCGACCCGGCGTGGGCGGGGGCGGCGCTGCGCTACACCGGCGGGCGGCTGGCCCCGCTGCTGCCGCTGCTGGTGCGCGAGCACGGCGAACGCCTGCGGACGGCGGCCGCCCGGGAGGCGCCGCCACCGCCGCCGGAGGCGCTGAGGCGGGCCGCCCGGACCTTTCTCGCGCTCGCCGCGGGGGCGGGCCGCGGGCAGCACCGGGCGGTGCTGGTCGGCGGCGCTCCGCCGGGCCGGCCCGTCGCCGAGGCCGGCCTGGACGCGCGGGAGCCGGGCCGGCTCGGAGCGGACGCGGCCGAGGCGGAGGCGTTCTGCCGGGCGCTGGCGCAGGTGCTGGTCGGCGCCCGTCCCGCGGTCCTGCTCCTCTACAGCCGTGGCGCCGCCGCTCCGGCGGGGGAGCGGGCGGTGGTGCGCGGCTGGGAGGTCCGGCCGGGCGGCGCGCTGGTGCCGCTCGCGCCGCAGGTGCTGCGGCCGCAGTGGCGGCGGTCCGGTCCCGAGGGCTTCTGCCCGGCCGCCGCGGGCCGGGCCTTCCGGCCGCCCGAGGAGCCCGGACGGCCGGCCGGCTGACCGGCGTCCGGCCCGCGGCGGGCGTGCGGCGGCGTGCGACGGGGCGCGGGGCGGTGCCCCGGGCGGCGGTCAGGGCTGTTCATCGACCGCATGTTCGGGGAAGATCAACAGTCGGAGCGGGCGGCAGCCCCGCCGCGGCGCTCCTGGCGTGCGACCGGCGGTCAGGCCGGGCCGGTCGGGCGGCACACCGACCTGACGCCGACCGGTGCCCCGGCGGCCCGACACCGGAGGGGACGCATGAACCGCATCGAGTACAGCGCGGAGATCGCCGAGCTGCTCGGTCGGGTCCGGCGGCGTCCGATCGCGGGCTGGCCCTGGCGGCCGGGCGAGCCGGTGCCGGACGGACTGCCGGTCAAGCAGTCGTGGGGCTGGCTGTTCGCCCCCGACGGCCGGGTGCTGACGCTGGTGAACCCGAAGGACGGCATCGTCAGCCTCCCCGGCGGGTCGCTGGAGGCGGAGGACGCGGGGGACCCGGGTGCGGCGCTCGCCCGGGAGGCGGCGGAGGAGGCGCAGGCCGTGATCGGTCGCCCGTTCTACCTCGGCTACCTGTACGACCGGGTGGGCTCGGCCAACGGCGGCCACGAGTGCGCCCGGGTGCGGATGGCCGCGCCGCTGTACCGGGTCGGCCGGTCCGTCCCCGACCCGGCGTCGGGCCGGCACTACCGCCGTCTGCTGGTGGCGCCCGGGCTGGCCGTGGAGCTGCTGGGCTGGGGCGCGCAGGGCGTCCGGCAGGCCCGGGCCGCGGTGGCCGCGGCGGCCGTGCGCCTGGGCGTCCCGGTGTCCGCCAACGAGACCATCGAGGAGCTCCCGCTCGCGGGCTGCACGGTCTTCCCGCTCTGACGCCCCCCTTCCACCGCCGGCGAAGCGCCGGTGGCACTGCGGTGACCTGACGGTGCCGTATCTGTTAGGCCGTCAACAACTTTGGCATGGGCACTATCCACTCCTGGCTACTGCCTGGTATCAAAAAGTGTGACCGGGGTCACCCCCACCCTCCCGGTCGCACACCCCCCACCCGGAGGTTCCCCCATGCCTCGCGCCAGAGTTGTGTCCGTCGCCGGTGCGGCGATCGTGCTCTCCCTGTCCACCCTCGTCACCGCGACCGGCGCCCAGGCCGCCGGCGCGCGCTACGTCGCCCTCGGGGACTCGTACTCCGCAGGCGTCGGCGCCGGCAGCTACACCAGCGACAGCGGCAGCTGCAAGCGGAGCACCAACGCCTACCCGTACCTCTGGAAGAACGCCAACGCCCCCAGCTCCTTCTCCTTCGTGGCGTGTTCCGGAGCGAAGACCGGAGACGTCCTCAACAACCAGCTGTCCGCGCTCAGTTCGACGACCACCCTGGTCAGCATCACGATCGGCGGCAACGACGCCGGGTTCGCCGACACGATGCAGACCTGTGTGCTGGGCTCGGAGAGCTCCTGCCTCAGCGCCGTCGCGACGGCGAAGAGCTTCGCCACCGGCACGCTGCCCGGCCTGCTCGACTCGGTGTACGCGGCCATCAAGAACAAGGCGCCGAGCGCGCACGTGGTGGTGCTCGGCTACCCGCACCTCTACAAGATCGGCGGGAGCTGCATCTTCGGCATCGGCGACACCAAGCGCTCGGCCATCAACGGCGCCGCCGACACCCTGGACACGGTGATCGCCAAGTCGGCGGCCAACGCCGGCTTCACCTTCAAGGACGTGCGCACCGTCTTCACCGGCCACGAGATCTGCGGTTCGTCCACCCAGTGGCTGCACAGCACCACGCTCCCGGTGGACGAGAGCTACCACCCCAACGCGGCCGGCCAGTCGGGCGGCTACCTGCCGTCCTTCAGCGCCGGCGTGTGACCGGCGGCCGGTCCCCGACCGGCTGCCGCGGCGGGGGGGGGGGCGCCCCCCCCCCCCCCGCCCCCGGCCCCCCCCCCCCCGCCCCCCCCCCCCCCCGCGCGGGCGCGGGGGGGGGCGGCCGCGGAG
>NZ_JBHWBW010000532.1:0-5157 GCF_042735675.1 Kitasatospora sp. NPDC059571 | reverse complement strand
GGCGAGGCCCGCGCGGGCCTGGCGATGGCCTCACCCGCGATCGTCCTGCTGCTGGCCTTCCTGATCGTGCCGGTGCTGCTCGGCTTCGCGCTGTCCTTCACCAACGCGCGGCTGATCTCGCCAGAGCCGCTGCGGTTCGTGGGCCTCGACAACTTCGTCCGGGCCTTCACCGTCGACCCGACCTTCTTCCGCTCGGCGCTCAACACCTTCGCCTTCGCGGCCGTGGTCGTCCCCGTCCAGGCCGGTTTCGGGCTCTTCCTGGCGCTGCTGGTCAACCAGAGGATCCGCGGTGTGACGGCGTTCCGGGTGATCTTCTTCATCCCGGTCGTGACCTCGATCGTCGTGGTCTCGATCCTCTGGAAGTTCATGTACCAGCCGGACGGCCTGGTCAACTCCTTCATCAACTCGATCACCTTCGGCGCCTGGCAGGGCACCGCCTGGCTCAACAACCCGAGCACCGCCCTGTTCGCCATCATCGTGCTGTCCGTCTGGCAGGCCGTCGGATTCCACATGCTGATCTGGCTGTCGGGGCTGCAGACCATCCCGGAGGAGCTGTACGAGGCGGCCCGGATGGACGGCGCCGGGCCGTGGCGCCAGTTCAGGGACGTCACCTGGCCGTGCCTGCGCCCGACCAGGATCTTCGTCCTGATCACCATCACCATCGCGGCGCTCGGCCTGTTCGTGCAGATCGACGTGATGACCCAGGGCGGCCCGATCGACTCGACCTCGACCCTGGTCTACCACGCGGTGCTCACGGGTTACCGCCAGCAGCAGATCGGCTACGGCTCCGCGCTGTCCCTGGTCTTCTTCGTCATCGTGCTCGTCATCGCGCTGATCCAGCGCCACCTCACCCGCGACAAGGACTGACCCATGGCCGAGACAGTGCGTACCCGCCGCCCGGGTTCCGAGCCGAGCGAACGCCGGCTCCGCAGCCGCCGGCGCGTCTGGTCCTACCTGGTCCTCGTCGGCCTGGCGGTCTTCTTCCTCTTCCCGCTGGTCTTCATGTTCGTCTCGAGCCTGAAGCCGGACGGGCAGATCCTCTCCGACATCGGCGGCTGGCGGGCGTTCCTGCCCGTGGGCGACGTCGGTCTGCACAACTACGGCGCCGTCTTCGACCGGGTGCCGGTCGGGCGCTTCCTGCTCAACTCGCTGTTCGTGACCGTGCTGGTCGTCGGCCTCGGGCTGGTGGTCAACTCGATGGCCGGCTTCGCGCTGTCGCGCCTGCGCTGGCGCGGTCGCGGCCTGGTCCTCAGCGTCGTCATCGCCACGCTGATCGTCCCGTTCGAGACGATCGCCGTACCGCTGGTCTACTGGGTGGCCCACCTGCCCACCCTGCTCGTCCAGAACGGCAGCCTGGTCTACGACATCGGCTGGCTCAACAGCTACAAGGTGCAGATCATCCCGTTCGTCGCGAACGCCTTCTCCATCTTCCTGTTCAGCCAGTACTTCTCGACCATCCCCACCTCCCTGGACGAGGCCGCGCGGATCGACGGCGCGGGCTGGTTCACCATCTACCGCCGCATCGTGGTCCCGCTCTCCGGTCCGGCCTTCGCCACCGTGGCGATCCTGACCTTCCTGCCGGCCTGGAACCAGTACCTGTGGCCGACGATGGTGGTGCAGGACGAGAAGCTCCGCCCGGTCATGGTCGGCATGCAGTACTTCTTCCAGGACAACCCCGCCTGGGGCGAGGTCATGGCCTACACCTCCATGATCACCCTGCCCGTACTGGTGGTCTTCCTCGCCTTCCAGCGCTCCTTCGTCAGCAGCGTCGCCGCCAGCGGCGTCAAGGGCTGACCGCCACCGCGCCCGTTCCGGGCGCGGGTGCCCCGCCGCCGTCCGTACCCGGTGGGCCGCACCGGGCGTCCGCCACCCCGCACCACTCATCCGACGACCGGCAGCCCGACGAGCCGTTGCCCGCCGCGCCCGCGCGCGGCCGGGCCCTCCTCGCCTGCCCGAAAGGCCCGCCATGTTCGCACTGCCCGACTCCTGGGTCTGGGACTTCTGGTTCGCCGACGACGGCGAGCAATACCACCTGTTCTTCCTGTACGCCTCGCGCGCCCTGCACGACCCCGACGCCCGCCACTACCGCGCCTCCATCGGCCACGCGGTCTCCACCGACCTTCGCCGGTGGACCCGGGTGCCCGACGCCCTGGTCCGCTCCGACGCCCCCGCCTTCGACGACCTCGCCACCTGGACCGGCTCGGTCGTCCGCCACCCCGACGGCACCTGGTTCCTCTTCTACACCGGCGCCACTCGTGCGCCCGACGGCCGCAACGTCCAGCGCATCGGCTACGCCACCTCGACCGACCTGACCACCTGGCACAAGGCCGGCCCCGCCCCGGTGCTCGGCGCGGACCCCGCCCGGTACGAGACGCTCGACACGGGCGCCTGGCACGACGAGGCGTTCCGCGACCCGTGGGTCTTCGCCGACCCGGGCGGCGACGGCTGGCACATGCTGATCACCGCCCGCGCCACCGAAGGCCCGGCCTTCGAACGCGGCGTGGTCGGCCACGCCGTCTCCGCGGACCTGCGCCACTGGGAGCTGCGGCCGCCGCTCTCCGCCCCCACCGCCCACGGCTTCGGCCAACTCGAGGTCACCCAGACCGAGATCGTCGACGGCAGACCCGTCCTGATCTTCTCCTGCCTCGCCGAGCACGCCTCCGACAGCCGCCGCGCCACCGGCACCCGGGGCGGCATCTGGGCCGCGCCCGCCGACAGCCTGCTCGGCCCGTTCGACATCGGCGCCGCCGAGCAGGTGACCGACGACGCGTACTACAGCGGCAAGGTCGTCCGCCGCCGCAGCGACGGCCGGTGGGTCCTGCTGGGCTTCCACCACACCGGCCCGGACGGCGGCTTCACCGGCGGTGTCAGCGACCCGATGCCCGTCCGCTGGGACGGCCGCCGCCTCACCGTCGAGACCGTCCCCGGGCCCGGCACCGCCCTGCCGGCGCCCGCCTCCGCCGAACCCGTGCTCGCCGGCCGCCCCCCGACCCGCTGACGGCCCGGGCACGTCCTCCCTCACCCCCACGGAAGTCCAGGAGTCGAGCATGACCTCCCGACCTTCGCTCCACGGGGCCGGCGCAGCCGGGACGCTGCGCCGGCCCGGAAAGGCCCGGCTCCGGCTCGGGCTCGCCGCCCTCCTCGGCCTCGCCCTGACCGCGCTCGGTGTCGTGGCCCCCGGCCCGGCCGCGCCCGCCCCCGCCCTGGCCGCCGACAGCTACCGCGACGTCTACCACTTCACCGTGCCCGACCACTGGAAGAACGACCCGCAGCGGCCGGTCTACGTCGACGGGGCCTTCCACTACTACTACCTCTACAACGCCGACTACGGCCAGGCCGTCGGCACGGCCTGGCGGCTGGCGACCACCGGCGACAACGTCGCCTTCCACGACCAGGGCGTCGCCGCACCGAAGAAGACCAACGCCAACTACGACCTGTGGTCCGGCTCCGCGGTCGTCGACACCGGCAACACCGCGGGGTTCGGCGCGGGCGCGATCGTCGTCCTGGTCACCCAGATGGATCACCCCACGCCCGCTCAGATCGCCGACGCCTCCGGCCCCCAGGCGCAGTTCCTCTGGTACTCCACCGACGGCGGCCGCAACTTCCGCCCCTACGGTGACACCCCGGTCCTGCCCAACGGGGGCCGCAAGGACTTCCGCGACCCCAAGGTGCTCTGGGACGCGCCCCGCCACCGCTGGGTCGCGCTCCTCGCCGAGGGCAGTGCGATCGGGTTCTTCACCTCGCCCGACCTGAAGACCTGGACGTGGGTCTCCGACTACGCCAACGGCTCCCTGGGCACGCTCGAATGCCCCGACCTCTTCCGGATCAGGGCCGACGACGGCACCGTGCACTGGGTCATGGGCGCCAGCGCCAACGGCTACCTCACCGGGGACCCCAACACCTACGCCTACTGGACCGGCACCTTCGACGGCACCTCCTTCACCCCCGACACCGGCGCGCCCCAGTGGCTCGACCACGGGCTCGACTGGTACGCCGGTGTGACCTGGGAGGACCCGGCCGCCCCACTGGACCGGCGCTTCGCGATGGGCTGGATGAACAACTGGTCCTACCCCCACACCACCCCCACCTGGGCCGCGGACGGCTTCAACGGCACCGACTCGATCACCCGCCGGATCACCCTCAAGCACTACGACGACGGCTACGCCCTGGCCTCCGAGCCCGTGCCCGCGCTCGCCCAGCACGCCACCGGGGTCACCGCCCTCGGCACGATCCAGGTCGACGGGCAGGTCCGGCTCGGCTACCACGGCACCGCCTACCAACTCGACGCCGACGTCGGCTGGAGCACCATCGACAACCTCGGTGTGCAGCTGCGGGTCTCCGCCGACGGCAGCCGGCACGCGGACGCCGGGATCTTCCACGACGTCAGCTATCTGAACCGGCGGCAGACCGGGAACCCCGACCCCTCCGGTGCGCGCGAGGAGAGCCACGCCCCGTACGACCCGGCGAAGACCCACGCCCATCTGAGGATCCTCGTCGACCGCACCACCATCGAGTACTTCGTGGACGACGGCCGCTACGTCCACTCCGCCGAGGCGTTCCCGGACCCGGCCGACGACGGTGTCAACCTGTTCACCAGCGGCGGCGCCGCGACCTTCGCCAATGTCACCGTCACCGAGTTCGCCGACCTCGCCCAGCGCCCGGCCGACGTGCTCGCCGACTTCGAGGGCACCACGTACGGCACCGGCTGGACCGCAACCGGCGGACTCACCGGTACCGGGCCCACCGCGGAGAGCCTCCCGGGCTCGGTGGGCTCCGCCGTCCTCGACACCTTCGCCGGCGGCTCGGACGCCGCCACCGGCACCGTCACCTCGCCCGCCTTCACGGTCGACCGGCGCTCACTGCACCTGCTGATCGCCGGTGGCAACCACCCGCTCGGCCGGCCGGGCGCCACCAGCGTCAACCTCCTCGTCGACGGGCAGCCCGTCCGCACCGCCACCGGCGACGACTCCGGCTCCCTCAGGCCCGTCACCTGGGACCTCGCCGACCTGCAGGGCCGGAGCGCGCAGCTGCAGGTCCTCGACGACGCGACCGGCAGCTGGGGCCACCTGATCCTCGACCAGGTCACCCTCAGCGACTGATCGCCGCGACAGCGGCGGGGGGGGCGGGCCCCCGCCCGCGCCCCCCCCCCCCCCCCCC
>NZ_JBHWBW010000531.1:0-5182 GCF_042735675.1 Kitasatospora sp. NPDC059571 | reverse complement strand
CAGCCTGCTGGTCGGCCTGGACACCGGCACGGTCGCCGGGGTGTCCGCCGTGGTGGTCGGCGTCCTGGCGACCGCGATCGGCCGGATCCCCGGCGGTCTCGCGGGCACGCTGCGCCGGATGTCGGCCCGGCCCGCGGCCGAACCCCGGCTGACGCCGGCCGGCGAGCGGCTGCGGCACACCCTCGCCGGGCGCGCCGCCGCTGCCGGCGTGCAGGCCGACGCGCAGTCGACGAGTCGTTATGTCGACACGTCCGCAGGCACGGAGGCGTCCGGGTGACGGCCGGCCTCACCGCGCGCGGGCTGGTCCGGCGGTTCGGCGGGATCGCCGCGGTGGACGGCGTGGACCTGGCCGTGCCGCCGGGCCGGGTCACCGCGCTGGTCGGGCCGAACGGCGCCGGCAAGAGCACCCTGTTCGACTGCCTCAGCGGGGTCGCCCGGCCGGACACCGGCCGGGTGCTGCTGGCCGGCCGCGACGTCACCCGGCTGCCCGACCACGCCCGGGCCGGGCTCGGGCTCGCCCGGACCTTCCAGCAGATCGCCGTCTTCCCCGGTCTGACGGTCGGCCAGAACGTCCTGATCGGCGCCGAACAGGGCCGCGGCAACACCGTCCGCGGCCTGGTCGGCCTGCCCGCCCGCGGCCGTGCGGCGAGCGCCGCTGCCGCCGACCGGGCGCTGCGGCTGTTCGGGCTGGAGGCCGTCCGCGACTGGCCCGCCGACCGGCTGCCGACCGGTGCGCTGCGGCTGCTGGAGCTGGCCCGGGCGCTCGCCGCCGCCCCGCGCGTCCTGCTGCTGGACGAGCCGGCCGCCGGCCTCGACCTCGCCCAGACCGCGCGGCTCGGCACGGTGCTGCGGGCGCTGGCCGCCGAGGGCATGGCGCTGCTCCTCGTCGAGCACGACGTCCAGCTGGTCGCCCGGCTGGCCGACGCGGTGTACGTGATGGCCGACGGACGGATCCTGGCGCGCGGCCCGGTGGCCGCCGTGCTCGCCGACCCGCGGGTGGCCACCGCCTGGGTCGGATCATGACCGTCGAGGCCGAACTGCGCGGCGTCCGGGCGGGGTACGGCCTGCTGGAGGCGCTGCACGGGGTCGACCTGGCCTGCCCGGCCGGCCGGGTGACCGTCCTGCTGGGCCGTAACGGCGCGGGCCGGACGACCGCGCTGCGGGTGCTCGCCGGGGCGCTCCGCCCGGCCGCGGGTAGGGTCCGGTGGGGCGGCCGGGACGTCACCGGGCTGGACGCGTACCGCCGGGCGCGGCTCGGCCTGGCCATGGTGCCCGCGGCGCAGGCCGTGTTCGGCTCGCTGACGGTCGCCGAGAACCTCGCCGCCGGGGCCGGGCGCGGCCCGGTGGGCGAGGAGTGGCGCGGCTACCTGCCGGAGCTCGGCCCGCTGCTCGGCCGCCGGGCCGGCACCCTCTCGGGCGGCCAGCAGCAGATGGTCGCGCTCGGCCGGGCGCTGCTGGCCCGCCCGCGGCTGCTCCTGCTGGACGAGCCGGACCGCGGTCTTGCGCCGGCGGTGGCCGCCCGGCTGCACGCCCATCTGCTGGCCTCGGCGGCGGACGGCCTGACGGTCGTGCTGGCCGCGCAGTCGCTGCCGCCGACCCTGGCCGGCGCCGGCGCGGTGTACGTGCTGCGGCGCGGCCGGGTCGCGTTCGCGGGCGAGCCGGCCGAGCTGGCCGCCGCCGGGCCGGGGGACGCGGCGCCCTGAGCCGCAGCCCCCGGCCGCCGCGCAGCGCCTACGGGGTGACGATCGGGAACCTCGGGTCGACCGTGTCCAGTAGGCCGACCAGCCGGGACAGTGCGGCCGGATCGCCGACCACCGCGACCCCCTCGGGCGGGTTGCCGCCCAGGACGGCGAGCAGCTGAGCCCTGGTGAGGGTCAGCGTGGCGTCGGCCGGCTCCTGGTACGGCCGGTCGGCCGGGGTGACCCGGTGGGTGAGCGCGCCGTTGGAGAGCGTGAGCCGCCAGATCCGGTCCTCGTCGGTGAGGTGCCAGTCCAGGGTGAGCCGGACGTCCCAGGCGCGCGGGCCGTCGATCCGGATCGCCAGTGTGTCGATCAGCTGCCCGGTGCCGAGGGCCGCGGTGATCTCCGGGTCGGTGACGTCCACCGGGGGGTCGGCGTGCCCGCCGCGCAGCTCCATGGCGGCCGTGAGGTAGAAGTTCCGCCAGGTGCCGTTCTCCGCGCCGTGGCCGAGCCGGTCGTAGACGGCGGCCAGCGCGTCCCGGGCCGCCTCTTCGTCCGGATGGGCGAACACCACGTGGTTCAGCAGGGTGGCGGCGAACCGCAGGTCGCCGTCCTCCGCGTAGCCGAGCGCCTTGGCCAGCGCGGCGTCCTTGCCGCCGGCCACCGCGACGTAGCGGGCCGCGAGCTCGGCCGGCGGGTGCTCCCACAGGTGGGCAGGGTTGCCGTCGAACCAGCCCAGGTAGCGCTGGTAGACCGCCTTCACGTTGTGGCTGAAGGAGCCGTAGTAGCCGCGGGCCGCCCAGGTCCGCTCCAGGGCCGGCGGCACGGCGAGCTCCTCGGCGATCTCGGGGCCGGTGAGGCCCTTGTTGATCAGCCGCAGGGTCTGGTCGTGCAGGTAGGCGTACAGGTCGCGCTGGCCGTGGAGGAACTCCCTGATCTCCTCGGCGCCCCAGGTCGGCCAGTGGTGCGAGGCGAAGGCGACGTCCGCCCGGTCCCCGAAGAGCGTGAGCGCCTCGTCCAGGTAGTGCGCCCAGATCCGCGGGTCGCGGACCTGGGCCCCGCGCAGGGTCAGCACGTTGTGCAGGGTGTGGGTGGCGTTCTCCGCCATGCACAGCGCCCGCCGGTCGGGCAGCAGGAAGTTCATCTCGGCGGGCGCCTCGGTGCCCGGGGTGAGCTGGAAGACCATCCGCACCCCGTCGACGGTCTCCTCCTGGCCGGTGCGGGTGATGTCGAGGGTCGGCGCGACCAGGCTGAGCACGCCGGTGGAGGTGGTGGTGCCCAGCCCGCAGCCGATCTGGCCCTCGGGGCCCTTGGGGAGCGCGGAGCCGTACATGTAGACCGCCCGCCGGGCCATCGCGGTGCCCGCGTACACGTTCTCGCTGACCGCGTGCTCCATGAAGCCGGCCGGGGCGAGCACCGGCACGCCCTCGGTGCCCGGCGGCACGACCGCCCGCGCCCCGCCGAAGTGGTCGGCGTGCGAGTGGGTGTAGAGCATCGCGGTGACCGGGCGCGGGCCGCGGTGCTCGCGGTAGAGGGCCAGCGCGGCGGCCGCGGTCTCGACGGAGATCAGCGGGTCGACGACGATCACCCCGGTGTCGCCCTCGATCAGCGTCATGTTGGAGAGGTCGAGCCCGCGGACCTGGAAGATCCCCTCGGCCACCTCGTACAGCCCGTGCCGGGCGCAGAGCCGGCCCTGCCGCCACAGGCTGGGGTGTGCGGTGGGCGGGCACTCCTCGGCGAGGAAGGCGTACGCCCGGGCGTCCCAGACCACCCGGCCGTCCTGCCCGGTGACCGCGCCGTCCGCGGCGCCGGCGATGAAGCCGCGGTCGGCGTTGTCGAAGTCCCGGGTGTCCGCGAAGGGCAAATCGGTCATACCGGCACACTAGGCCGGATCCCGGCCTGACGGCCGGGCGGTTCACCCGCTCGGAGTCAGCCCGCCGCGGACCCGCCGGCCCGGTCGCCGAGCCGGCGGTTGCGGGCCGCCCGGGCCCGGCGGAGCTCCTCCGCGGGCAGCGCGGCGAGCGAGCCCAGGGCCAGCGCCACCGCCTGCCCGACCCGGGCGCAGAACGGCCCCGGCTCGTCGGCGGCGTCCGGCAGTTCGGCGACCACTTGGTCCACCAGGCCCACCGCCGCCAGGTCGTAGGCCCCGATGCCCTGGGAGCGGGCCATCTCGGCGGCGTGCCCGCCGTCCCGGTGGACGATCGCCGAGGCGCCCTCCGGCGGCAGCGGCGACAGCCAGCCGTGCTCGGCCGCGATCACCCGGTCGGCGGGCAGCAGGGCCAGCGCGCCGCCGCCGGAGCCCTGCCCGAGCAGCACCGCCAGCACCGGGGTGCGCAGCGCGGTGAGCAGATTCAGGCACTGCGCGATCTCCACCGCCACGCCGTCGAGCTCGGCCTGCACCGAGAGCTCCGCGCCGGCGGTGTCCACCACCGTGACCAGCGGCAGTCCGAGCTGCTCGGCCGTCCGGGCGGTGCGCCGCACCGCCCGCAGGTCGGCCGCGGTGAACGGCCGGTCCCCGCCGCGCTGCTGGCCGACCACCACGGCCGGCCGCCGGCCGAACACGGCCAGGGCTCGCACCAGCGCGCCGCTCCCGCCGCCGGGCGCACCCAGCGGGACGTACTCGTCGGTCCCCGTCTCCAGCAGGTCCCGCACCCCGGGCCGGTCGGTGCGGCGGCTGCGCCGGACGGAGTCCCAGGCGTCGGCCGTCCGCCCGCTCGGCCGCTCGGCCGGCGGCACCGGCTGCCGTACGGGCCGGGTGCCGAGCACCGACAGCACCTGCAGCACCCGCTCGCGCAGCTCCTGCGGCGGGACGACGCCGTCCACCAGGCCGCGCGCGGCCAGCGTCTCGGCCCGCTGCACGCCGGGCGGCAGCTGCACGCCGCGCAGCTCCTCGTACACCCGGGGGCCGAGGAAGCCGAGCCGGGCACCGGGTTCGGCCAGCACGACGTGGCCGAGCGTGCCCCAGGAGGCGAACACCCCGCCCATGGTCGGGTTGCGCAGGTAGGTGAGGTAGGGGAGGCCGGCGGCCTGGTGGGCCTGGACGGCGGCGGTGACGCGGACCATGCAGAGGAAGGCGGCGGCGCCCTCCTGCATCCGGGTGCCGCCGGAGACCGGCAGGGCGAGCACCGGCAGGCTCTCCTCGGTGGCGCGCTCGACCGCCCGGGTGATCCGTTCGGCGGTGGCCACCCCGATCGAGCCGCCGAGGAAGCCGAACTCGGAGGCGACCAGCGCCACCGGGACGCCGTGGACCAGGGCCCGGCCGGTGGTGACCGCCTCGTCGAGGCCGGTGCGGTCCGCGGCCTTCGCCAGCGAGGCCGCGTACGCACCGTCGGCGCCCGGGTGCGCCACCGGCTCGTCCCAGCAGCGGAAGCTGCCCGGGTCGGCGACCAGCCCGATCAGCTGCACGGCCGTCAGGCCCCGCTCCCCGTCCATGCGCACCCCCGTCTCCCGCGGGTGCCGCCGGGCACCCGTCCGGGCCCAGGGTACGGGCCTCGGCGTCGGCC
>NZ_JBHWBW010000530.1:2938-5182 GCF_042735675.1 Kitasatospora sp. NPDC059571 | reverse complement strand
CTGCGAGGCGGACCGGGCGGCCTCCCGGCCATCGGTCATCCCCGTACGAACAGCAGTCGCCGATGCGAGGCGGCGGCGGATCCCCCGAGAAGGTGTCAACAATGGCAGTCGCCGTGCAGGGCGCTCCCAGCCAGGGCAGCCGCGAGCGCGAACCGCGTCCCGGCATCGTCCAGCGCCTCAAGCTCTCGTACAGCAAGTACTGGTACGCCTACGCGATGATCGCGCCGGTCGTCCTGGTCCTCGGCACCCTGGTCGGCTACCCGCTCGGCAAGGGTGTCTACTACACCCTCACCGACGCGAACAGCCTCAACGTCGGCCGCCAGATCGGCGTCAACCACATCCCCGACAGCTTCAAGTTCGTCGGCCTGCACAACTACGCCGACATCCTCTGGGGCCCCGGCTCATACGACCGCTTCTGGTCGCACTTCATCTGGACCATCGTCTGGACGGCCGCCTGCGTCGCCCTCCACTACGGCATCGGCCTGGGCCTCGCCCTGCTGATGAACCAGAAGCTCGGCGGCCGCGCCGTCTACCGGATGCTGCTCATCCTGCCGTGGGCCGTGCCGACCTTCGTCACGATCTTCTCCTGGCGGCTGATGCTCGCCGACCACGGAGCGGTCAACAACCTCCTCGGCTTCCTGCACCTGCCGCAGCCGTCCTGGCTGAGCGACCCCACCGCCGCCCGCTTCGCCGTCATCGGCGTCAACACCTGGTGCGGCGTGCCGTTCATGATGGTCTCCCTGCTGGGCGGCCTCCAGTCGATCCCCGCCGAGCTGTACGAGGCCGCCGAGATGGACGGCGCCAGCCCCTGGCAGCGCTTCCGCCACGTCACCCTGCCCGGCCTGCGCAGCGTCAGCAGCACCGTCGTCCTGCTCGGCATCATCTGGACCTTCAACCAGTTCGCCGTCATCTACCTGCTGCTCGGCAACGGCGTCCAGGACGCCCAGATCCTCGTCACCTGGGCCTACTACCTGGGCTTCGGCCAGCAGCCCCGCGACTTCGCCGGCTCGGCCACCTACGGCGTGCTGCTGCTGTCGATCCTGGTCATCTTCACGACCTTCTACCGCCGCTGGCTCGCCCGGAACGAGCAGGCCGCGTGAGCGCGCCCACCAGCCCAGCGCACCCCACCGACCACGACGAGGCAGGCACGCACATGAGCATCACCGCCGACCTTCCGAACACCGCCGCCGAGGCCGCGGCACCGGCCCGGCCCGCGAAGCGGCGGCTGCGCGGTCAGCGCAGCACCGCGGGCTCCTTCCTCTCGCACGGCGCGCTCGTCGTGGCCGGCCTGATCGCGGTGTTCCCGGTGCTGTGGATCGCCTACATCTCGCTCGGCCCGGACAAGACCGACTACCTCCACCCGGACCGGATCCTCGGCAAGGCGACGTTCTCCAACTACGCGTTCGTCCTCAACCACACCGACTTCCTGACCTGGTTCGGCAACTCGGCGCTGGTCGCCGCCGGCACCACCGTGATCGGCGTGGCCGTGGCGGCCACCACCGGCTACGCGGTCTCCCGGATGCGCTTCCCCGGCCACAAGCAGCTGATGTTCACGCTGCTGCTCACCCAGGCGTTCCCGATCGCGATCGTGATCGTGCCGATGTACACGATCCTGTCCAACCTCGGTCTGCTGGACAACTACCTCGGCCTGATCCTCACCTACTCCGGCACCACCGTCCCGTACTGCGCGTGGCTGCTGAAGGGCTACTTCGACACCATCCCGGTGGAGATCGACGAGGCCGGCCGGGTGGACGGGCTCTCCCCGTTCGGCACCTTCTGGCGGCTCATCGTGCCGCTGGCCCGGCCGGGCCTGGCGGTGGCGGCGTTCTACTCCTTCCTCACCGCCTGGGCCGAGGTCCCGTTCGCGACCACCTTCATGCTCAGCTCCGACAAGTACACCCTCGCGGTCGGTCTGCAGTCCTACATCAGCGAGCACGACGCCCAGTGGCACCTGATGGCCGCCACCGCGGTGCTCATCGCCATTCCGGCCGCTGCGGTGTTCTACCTGGTGCAGCGCCACCTGGTGACCGGCCTGACGGCCGGCGCCGCGAAGTCCTGACGCGACGTCAGACAACCTCTGATTCCGCCTGTTGCCGCGCCGGCGAGAAAGCGGAAGTTCGCCAACACCATCGAGACCGAACTCGAGGGCCCGACACGCGCGGCGGGGGACATCGCGGACGGCGCCATGAGCACCGCCGCGAAGGCGTTCGCCGGCTGGGACACCGCCGCCGGCCTGAAGAAGTC
>NZ_JBHWBW010000530.1:0-2928 GCF_042735675.1 Kitasatospora sp. NPDC059571 | reverse complement strand
CAGATCCACAGCGTTACACCCCTCGCCGGGTGCAGCCGCGCCCGCCGCGCGCCCCCCCCCCCCCCCCCCCGGGACGACACCCAATCCCCAAGGGATGACTGTCCATGACCCAGAACCTGGCCGACTCCGTCCGGTCCGCCGCCGCCGTGCCCGCTCCCGACACCTGCGCCCGGGAGACGACCACAGGCGAGCCCAGAGGCTGGTGGCGTGACGCGGTCATCTATCAGGTCTACCCCCGCAGTTTCGCGGACGCCAACGGCGACGGCATGGGCGACCTGCCGGGCATCCGGAGCCGTCTGCCCTACCTGCGCGACCTCGGCGTCGACGCGGTCTGGCTCTCCCCGTTCTACGCCTCCCCGCAGGCGGACGCCGGCTACGACGTGGCGGACTACCGCGCGGTCGACCCGATGTTCGGCACCCTGCTCGACGCCGACGGCCTGATCCGCGACGCCCACGCGCTGGGCCTGCGGATCATCGTCGACCTCGTCCCCAACCACTCCTCGGACCAGCACGAGTGGTTCCAGCGCGCGCTGCGCGAGGGCCCGTCCTCGCCGCTGCGGGAGCGCTACCACTTCCGTCCCGGCAAGGGCGAGAACGGCGAGCTGCCGCCCAACAACTGGGAGTCGATCTTCGGCGGCCCGGCCTGGACCCGCACCGTCAACCCGGACGGCACCCCCGGCGAGTGGTACCTCCACCTCTTCGCGCCCGAGCAGCCCGACTTCAACTGGGAGAACCGGGCGGTCGCCGACGAGTTCCGCTCGATCTTGCGCTTCTGGCTGGACATGGGCGTCGACGGCTTCCGGATCGACGTCGCGCACGGCATGGTCAAGGAGGCCGGCCTGCCCGACATCGGCGGCGACGGCGACCAGCTGAAGCTGCTCGGCAACGACGTGATGCCGTTCTTCGACCAGGACGGCGTGCACGAGATCTACCGCGACTGGCGGAAGATCCTGGACGAGTACCCGGGCCAGCGGATCGGCGTGGCCGAGGCCTGGACCCCGACCGTCCAGCGCACCGCCAACTACGTCCGCCGCGACGAGCTGCACCAGGCCTTCAACTTCCAGTACCTGGGCACCTCCTGGGACGCCGAGGCGCTGCGCGAGGTGATCGACGTGTCGCTCGACTCGATGCGGCCGGTCGACGCCCCGACCACCTGGGTGCTCTCCAACCACGACGTCACCCGGCACGCCACCCGGTTCGCCAACGAGCCGGGCCTCGGCACCCAGATCCGCACCGCCGGAGACCGCGCGCTCGGCCTGCGCCGCGCCCGCGCCGCCTCCCTGCTGATGCTGGCGCTGCCCGGCTCCGCCTACGTCTACCAGGGCGAGGAGCTCGGCCTGCCGGACGTCACCGACCTGCCCGACGAGGTCCGCCAGGACCCGTCGTTCTTCCGGGCCGAGGGCCAGGACGGCTTCCGCGACGGCTGCCGGGTGCCGATCCCGTGGTCCGGCACCGAGGCCCCGTACGGCTTCGGCCCGAACGCGGGCGGCCCCAGCTGGCTGCCGCAGCCCGCCGAGTGGGCCGGGCTCAGCGTAGAGGTCCAGACCGGTGACCCCACCTCGACCCTGGAGCTCTACCGCTCGGCGCTGGCCGTGCGCCGCGAGCACCCGGCGCTCGGCGCTGGCACCGAGGTCGCCTGGCTGGACGCGCCCGAGGGCGTGCTGGCCTTCCGGCGCGAGAGCGCACAGGGCTCGTTCGTCTGCACCTCCAACACCACCGGTGCGCCGGTCCGCATCCCGGCCCCGGGACGTATGCTGCTCTCCTCCGCCGAGGCGGAGGCCGTCGGCGGCGACATTCTGCTGGCAGCTGACAGCACCGTATGGTGGGCGGTCTGAGATGGTTGCAATAGGCTCTGGGATCGTGACTACGGCGCGACTCTCGGACATCGCGGCGCAGGCGGGGGTCAGCGAAGCCACCGTCAGCCGCGTACTCAACGGTAAGGCGGGCGTCTCCGCGACCACCCGCCAGACCGTGCTGGCCGCTCTCGACGTGCTCGGGTACGAGCGTCCGACCCGGCTGCGGCAGCGCAGCGCGGGTCTGATCGGCCTGATCACCCCGGAGCTCAGCAACCCCATCTTCCCGGCCCTCGCCCAGGTGATCGAGCAGGTGCTCAGCCGGCACGGCTTCACGCCGGTGCTCTGCACCCAGACGCCCGGCGGGTCCACCGAGGACGAGCTGGTGGAGATGCTGGTCGAGCGCGGTGTCGCCGGCATCGTCTTCGTCTCCGGCCTGCACGCGGACACCACGGCGGACCACGACCGCTACAACAAGCTGATCGGCCGCCAGGTGCCGTTCGTCATGATCAACGGCTACAGCGAGAAGATCGCCGCGCCGTTCATCTCGCCGGACGACCGCGCCGCCATGTGGATGGCGGTGCAGCACCTGGTCGAGCTCGGTCACACCCGGATCGGCCTCGCGGTCGGCCAGAAGCGGTACGTGCCGGTGCTCCGCAAGATCGAGGGCTTCACCGCCGCGATCCGCGAACTGCTCGGCCTGACCGAGGAGGAGGCCGACGGCTACGTCCACCACACGCTGTTCAGCGTGGAGGGCGGGCACGCCGCGGCCGGGGCCCTGCTCGACAAGGGCTGCACGGCGATCGTGTGCGGCAGCGACATGATGGCGCTCGGGGCGATCCGGGCGGCCCGCCAGCGCGGTCTGGCGGTGCCGCAGGACGTCTCGGTGGTCGGGTTCGACGACTCGCCGCTGATAGCGTTCACCGAGCCGCCGCTCACCACGATCCGCCAGCCGGTGGAGGCGATGGCCACCGCCGCGGTGGACGCGCTGCTGGAGGAGGTCGGCGGCAACCCCGCGCAGCGCGCGGAGTTCATGTTCCAGCCGGAGCTGGTGATGCGCGGCTCCACGGCGGCCGGCGGCCGCTGAGCCCACCGGACGCAACGACGGGGCGGCCCCGGAGAGTCAACTCTCCGG
>NZ_JBHWBW010000529.1:0-5225 GCF_042735675.1 Kitasatospora sp. NPDC059571 | reverse complement strand
CGCGGGGCCCCGCCCCCCCCCCGGCCGGCGCGGGCCTCCCGCCGCCCGGCGGGGACCCCCCCCCCCCGTCGCCCCCCCCTGGCCCGCGGGCCCCGGCGGAGCGGCCCCGGGGCCCCGCGCACGTGTGCCGCCTACTCCGCGGAGCGGACCCGCAGGCTGGTGATCAGCGGGCCGTCCGTCACCTCGGCGAAGAAGTCGTTGCCCTTGTCGTCGACGACGATGAACGCCGGGAAGTCCTCGACCTCGATCCGCCAGACCGCCTCCATGCCGAGCTCGGGGTACTCCAGCACCTCGACCTTCTTGATGCAGTCCTGGGCCAGGCGGGCGGCCGGGCCGCCGATCGAACCGAGGTAGAAGCCGCCGTGCTCGGCGCAGGCCTTGGTGACCTGCTTGGAGCGGTTGCCCTTGGCGAGCATGACCATCGAGCCGCCGGCGGCCTGGAACTGGTCGACGTAGGAGTCCATCCGGCCGGCCGTGGTCGGGCCGAACGAGCCGGAGGCGTAGCCCTCGGGGGTCTTGGCCGGGCCGGCGTAGTAGACCGGGTGGTCCTTCATGTACTGCGGCATGCCCTCGCCGGCGTCCAGGCGCTCCTTGATCTTCGCGTGGGCGATGTCGCGGGCGACCACCAGCGTGCCGCTGAGCGACAGCCGGGTCTTCACCGGGAACTTGGCCAGCTGTGCCCGGATGTCGGCCATCGGCTGGTTGAGGTCGACCCGGACGACCTCGTCGTCGAGGTGCTCGTCGGTGGTGTCCGGCAGGTACTTCGCCGGGTCGGTCTCCAGCTGCTCCAGGAAGACGCCCTCGGCGGTGATCTTGCCGAGCGCCTGGCGGTCGGCGGAGCAGGAGACGGCCATCGCGACCGGCAGCGAGGCGCCGTGCCGCGGAAGGCGGATGACGCGGACGTCGTGGCAGAAGTACTTGCCGCCGAACTGCGCGCCGATGCCGATCTTCTGGGTGAGCTCGAAAACCTTCTGCTCCAGCTCCAGGTCGCGGAAGCCGTGGCCGGTCTTCGCGTCGCCGGAGGTCGGCAGGTTGTCGAGGTAGTGCGCGGAGGCGTACTTGGCGGTCTTCAGGGCGAACTCGGCGCTGGTGCCGCCGACCACGATCGCCAGGTGGTACGGCGGGCAGGCCGCGGTGCCCAGCGAGCGGATCTTCTGCTCCAGGAAGGAGAGCATCGACGACTCGTTGAGGATCGCCTTGGTCTCCTGGTACAGGTACGACTTGTTGGCCGAGCCGCCGCCCTTCGCCATGAAGAGGAACTTGTAGGCGCCGCCGTCGGTGGCGTAGAGCTCGATCTGGGCCGGCAGGTTGTTGCCGGTGTTCTTCTCGTCCCACATGGTGACCGGCGCCATCTGCGAGTAGCGCAGGTTCAGCTTCGTGTACGCGTCGTACACGCCGCGGGCGATCGCCGCCTCGTCCTCGCCGGAGGTGAGGACGTTCTGACCGCGCTTGCCCATGACGATCGCGGTGCCGGTGTCCTGGCACATCGGGAGGATGCCGCCGGCCGAGATGTTGACGTTCTTCAGCAGGTCGAGCGCGACGAACCGGTCGTTCGGGCTGGCCTCGGGGTCGTCCAGGATGCGGCGCAGCTGGGCGAGGTGGGCCGGGCGCAGGTAGTGCGAGATGTCGTGCATGGCCTCGGCGGTGAGCAGCCGCAGGGCCTCCGGCTCGACCTTGAGGAAGGTGCGGCCGTCGGCCTCGAAGGTGGAGACGCCCTCGGAGGTCAGCTTGCGGTACGGCGTGGGGTCGGCACCGAGCGGGAGGAGGTCGCGGTACTCGAATTCCGGCGTGGGAGCCATGAGGGCAGGTCCTTCACAAGTCTCGGCTGCGTCGACGAAGCATTCCCAGGGTAGGCGCAGCCCGGCGGGGACCGGCGCGCAGGTGAGCCTGCGTGACGGGGCTCACGCCATTCTGGTGCGAACTCTCGTTCGGCAGGGCGCCGGTGGCTAGGCTTTCCCCGTGGAGAACTCGCCGTCGCCAGACGCCCAGCGCCCGGAGCCCGTACCGATGACCAAGCCCGGCGCCGAGGCCGCCGCGCGCCCGGCGCAGTCCCCGGCGGCCCCGGTCGCCGAGACGGACCTGCGGGCCGCGGACGCGGACCGCGAGAAGGTCGCGGACCTGCTGCGGGACGCGTACGCCGAGGGCCGGCTGACGATGGAGGAGCACGCGGAGCGCATCGAGGCCGCCTACCGGGCGAAGACCTTCGGCGAGCTCGCACCGCTGACCCGGGACCTCCCGGCGCACCCGGGGGCGATCTCGATGGAGAAGCCGCCGCTCGACCGCGCGGCCGCCCCGGCGATGCCGCCGGCCCGCCAGGAGTCGCCGACGATGGTGGCGGTGTTCGGCGGGGCCGAGCGCAAGGGCCGCTGGAGGGTGGGCTCCCACCTGAAGGCCGTGGCGATCTTCGGCGGGGTCGACATCGACCTCACGGACGCGGTCTTCGAGTCGCCGGAGGTGGTCATCGAGGTGACCGCGATCTTCGGCGGGGTCGACATCAAGGTGCCGGAGAACGTCAGCCTGCACGGCGGCGGCGTCGGCATCTTCGGCGGCTTCTCGGTCCGCGAGCAGACCGCGGCCGACCCGTACGCGCCAGTGGTGCGGATCAAGGGCGCGGCCGTGTTCGGCGGCTGCGACGCCAAGCCGCGCCGCGGCAAGAAGCTCCGCGAGTGGGTCCGCAAGCAGCTGGACACCTGAGGGGCGGCCCCAACTGGGCGGCAGGCACTCGGCGTTGCGCCGAGTGCAGGGAGTAGTCGGTTGCATGCGGTGTGCATGAATCGCGGTGCGAGGGGGTAGTTCCCCGTGCACATCGGTTCTTGTTACGGCTGTGGTCCCGGACGGCGGTGGTGCCGCGGCGGTACGGGCACGGGGGTGGCCGGGCAGGGACGCGAGCCTTCCGAGTCCCGATCCGTGTCAGGAGTTGGCCGTGCTGCATCCCATCGAGTCCAGTGCCACCGGCGCCGCCACCGCCGTCCGCCGGGCGGCCGCGGCGGTCCCGGCGGCCCGGCCGGCGGAGCCCCCGGAGGACAACCCCTGGCACACCGGCGCGGCGTGCCGCCGGGACGAGGCGGGGCTCTTCTTCGCCCCCTCCAAGGAGCCCACGGCGGCCCGGCTCGCCCGCGAGGAGCAGGCCAAGCAGGTGTGCGCCCGCTGCCCGGTGCTGCTGGAGTGCCGCGAGCACGCCCTGGCGCAGCCGGAGCCGTACGGGGTGTGGGGCGGGCTGACCGCGGCGGAGCGCCGGGTGGTGCTGGCCCGCCGGCGGCGCCGGGAGGCCGAGCTGCGCGAGGCGCGCCGGGTCGGTGCGCGCCGGATAGCGGGCTGAGACACGGGCGCGCGCCCCGGGGCGGGGGGGCCCGGGGCCGCGGTGTCCGCAGGGCTGCGGTCAGTTCGCGCGGTCGAAGTCGATCGCGCTGTAGGCCCGCAGCTTCGACAGCTTGTGGGTGGAGTCGATGCGCCGGATCGTGCCGCTCTTGGAGCGCATCACCAGCGAGCTGGTGGTGGCGGTCTCCTGGCGGTAGTGGACGCCGCGCAGCAGCTCGCCGTCGGTGATGCCGGTGGCGACGAAGAAGACGTTCTCGCCGGAGACCAGGTCGTCGGTGGAGAGCACCCGGTCCAGGTCGTGGCCGGCGTCCAGCGCCTTCTGCCGCTCCGCCTCGTCCTTGGGCCACAGCCGGCCCTGGATGACGCCGCCCATGCACTTCATCGCGCAGGCCGCGATGATGCCCTCGGGGGTGCCGCCGACGCCCATCAGCAGGTCGACGCCGGTGCCCTCGCGGGCGGCCATGATGGCGCCGGCCACGTCGCCGTCGGAGATGAACTTGATCCGGGCGCCGGCCTCGCGGATCTCCTTGACCAGCCCGTCGTGGCGGGGGCGGTCCAGCACGACGACGGTGATGTCCTCGACGGCGCTGCCCTTGGCCTTGGCGACCCGGCGGATGTTGACGGCCGCCGGGGCGGTGATGTCGACGAAGTCCGCGGCCTCCGGGCCGCAGACCAGCTTGTCCATGTAGAAGACCGCGCTGGGGTCGAACATGGTGCCGCGGTCGGCGACCGCGAGGACGGCGACCGCGTTGTGCATGCCCTTGGCGGTGAGGGTGGTGCCGTCGACCGGGTCCACGGCGACGTCGCACTCGGCGCCGGTGCCGTCGCCGACCCGCTCGCCGTTGTAGAGCATCGGTGCCTCGTCCTTCTCGCCCTCGCCGATGACGACGACGCCGTTCATCGAGACGGTGGAGACGAGGGTGCGCATGGCCTTCACGGCCGCGCCGTCGGCGCCGTTCTTGTCACCGCGGCCGACCCAGCGGCCGGCCGCCAGCGCGGCGGCCTCGGTGACGCGGACGAGTTCCAGGGCGAGGTTGCGGTCCGGGGCCTCCGGAGCGACCTCCAGCGAGCTGGGGAGGTGGTGCGGGTACTGCGTGGTCATCGTCGTTACCTCTCTGTACGCGACGGCCAGTGAGCGCCCGACTACTGCCAGCTCGGAACGCCGTGGTGAGGGTGCTGCGATCGTATCCGGCGCCCGCGCGGGTGTCTGTGGCGCACCCTGGGCGACCAGCGGGTATGCGGTGGTTCGTCCCGCTTCACCCGTCGGCGGGACCCCCGGTGGTCGGGGCGGCGGGAGGGATGGTCCACCATGGACGGGTGGCAGGCAGCAGCAGCATGAGAGGCCGGCAGACGGTACGGGACATGGTCCTGTCGATGCTGGCGGTCGGAGTCGTCGGGTTCTTCGCGTACCTCTTCATCCCGCACTCCGGCGGCGACGGGGTGCACGAGGTCGACTACCGGGTGGCCCTGGCGTCGGCCAAGCGCGCCGCGCCGTACCCGGTGCTCGCGCCGCAGGGCCTCGCCGGCGGCTGGCGGGCGACCTCGGTGCAGTACTCGAAGGACGCCCACGGCAACGCGGTGTGGCACCTCGGGTTCGTGACCCCGGAGGGCAAGTACGCGGCCGTCGAGCAGTCGACCGCCGCGCAGACGGCGGTGCTCGCCGACGTCGTGCCGAAGGGCGAGCCGGACGGCAGCACGGCGGTGGCCGGCCAGGACTGGCAGCGCTACCAGGGCAAGCCGTACCGCGGGCTGACCCGGCAGACCGGCTCGGCGACCACCGTGGTGACCGGCTCCGCCTCGTACGACGAGCTCGCGCAGCTGGCCGGCGCACTGAAGTGACGGCGCCCCGCGCGCTGGCGTGACGGCGCCCGGCGCACCGCGCGCCGGGGCCGGAGAACACGGCGAAG
>NZ_JBHWBW010000528.1:0-5245 GCF_042735675.1 Kitasatospora sp. NPDC059571 | reverse complement strand
CGGGGCCCGGGCCGCGCGCCCGGGGCACAGGGCTCGGGCTACAGGGCTACAGGGCTACAGGGCTACACGGTTCGGTCTCAGCAGCCGATCAGGCGGGCAGCCAGGTAGGACTTCACCTGGTCGAGCGACACGCGCTCCTGCGCCATGGTGTCCCGCTCGCGAACGGTCACCGCGTTGTCCTCGAGGGTGTCGAAGTCGACGGTGACGCAGAACGGGGTGCCGATCTCGTCCTGGCGGCGGTAGCGCTTGCCGATGGCACCGGCGTCGTCGAACTCGACGTTCCAGGCGGTGCGCAGGTCGGCGGCCAGGCCGCGGGCCTTCGGCGAGAGGTCGGCGTTGCGCGACAGCGGCAGCACGGCGACCTTCACCGGGGCGAGTCGCGGGTCGAGGCGCATGCCGGCCCGCTTCTCCATGACGCCCTTGGCGTTGGGAGCCTCGTCCTCGAAGTAGGCGTCGAGCAGGAAGGCCAGCATCGCGCGGTTGAGGCCGGCTGCGGGCTCGATCACGTACGGGAAGTAGCGCTCGCCGGACTCCTGGTCGAAGTACCGGAGGTCCTTGCCGGAGTGCTCGCTGTGCACGGACAGGTCGTAGTCCGTGCGGTTGGCGATGCCCTCGAGCTCGGAGAACTCGGTGCCGCCGAAGTTGAAGCGGTACTCGATGTCGACCGTGCGCTTGGCGTAGTGGGAGAGCTTCTCCTTCGGGTGCTCGAAGAAGCGCATGTTCTCCTCGCGCAGGCCGAGGTCGCGGTACCAGTTCCAGCGCTGCTCGAGCCAGTACTCGTGCCACTTGTCGTCCTCGCCCGGCTTGACGAAGAACTCCATCTCCATCTGCTCGAACTCGCGGGTCCGGAAGATGAAGTTGCCGGGCGTGATCTCGTTGCGGAAGCTCTTGCCGACCTGGGCGATGCCGAACGGCGGCTTCTTGCGCGAGGTGGTCTGGACGGCGCTGAAGTTGGTGAAGATGCCCTGCGCGGTCTCCGGCCGGAGGTAGGCCAGGCCGGACGCGTCCTCGGTGACACCGAGGTGCGTCTTCAGCATGCCCGAGAACTCCTTGGGCTCCGTGAAGGCGCCCTTGTTGCCGCAGTTCGGGCAGTTGATGTCGGCGAGGCCGTTGGCGGGCAGCTTGCCGTGCTTGGCCTCGTACGCCTCCTCCAGGTGGTCCGCGCGGAACCGCTTGTGGCAGGAGAGGCACTCGGTGAGCGGGTCGTTGAAGGTGGCGACGTGGCCGGAGGCCTCCCAGACCTCGCGGGCGAGGATCACCGAGGAGTCGAGTCCGACGACGTCCTCCCGAGCGTGCACCATCGCGCGCCACCACTGGCGCTTGATGTTCTCCTTGAGCTCCACACCCAGCGGACCGTAGTCCCAGGCGGCGCGAGTACCGCCGTAGATCTCGCTGCAGGGGTAGACGAAGCCACGGCGCTTGCTCAGGCTGACGATCGTGTCGATCTTGTCGGCGGCCACAGTGCTCTCTTCAGTACGACGGCACGGTCTGGGCGCGGCTGGTTGCACGCACCCGAATACCTCAGGTTACCGGGATCGGGGAAGGCCTTCACATCGGTATTGACCACGCCTCCCGCCCCGCGCCCGCCCCACACCCGCCCGAGCCCGCCCCACGCCCTGCACCGCTTCCGCCCCGCACCCACCCCACCGCCACTCCGCCGCCACCCCGCACCCACCCCACGACCGCTCCCCCGAGCACGCCCCACAGCCTCCCCGGGCCCGCCTCACAGTTTCCCCGAGCCCGCCCCACAGCCTCCCCGAGCCACGGGCAGCGGTCACCCAATCGGGTGAGTTGACAATCATTTCCACATAACATGAGAATGGTTGTCATGATGATCCTGCGACGCCTCGGCCGGCGCCGGTCCCCCGGCGCGATATCCACCGCCACGGTCGGCCTGACCACCGCCACGGTCGTGGCCGCGCTCACCCTCACCGCCTGCGGCGGGGCCAGCAGCGCGCAGGACGCCCAGGGGCGGCTCAAGGTGGTCGCCTCCTTCTACCCGATGGAGTTCCTGGCCTCGCAGATCGGCGGCGAGCACGTGAAGGTCACCGACCTGACCGCCGCCGGCGTCGAGCCGCACGATCTCGAACTGACCGCCAAGCAGGTCGGCGCCGTCCAGCAGGCCGGCGCCGTCCTCTATCTCAAGGGGCTCCAGCCGACCGTCGACAAGGCCGTCGCCCAGTCGCACTCCAAGCACGTCATCGACGCCACCTCCGCCTCCCCCCTGGTCGACCACCACCTCGACGAGGGCACCCAGGACGAGGCCGGCCACTCCCACCAGGACGCCGCCGGCGACCCGCACATCTGGCTCGACCCGACCCGGTACGCGGCGGTCGCCAAGGCGGTCGGCGCGGAGTTCGCCAAGGCCGACCCGGTGCACGCCGCGGACTACCAGCGGAACACCGCCGACCTGGTGAACCGTCTCGACTCCCTCGACGCGGACTTCCGGACGGGGCTTGCGAGCGTGCACGGCCGGTCGTTCGTCACCAGCCACGCCGCGTTCGGGTACCTGGCCGACCACTACGGCATCGAGCAGATCGCGATCAGCGGTGTCGACCCGGAGGCCGAACCCACCCCCGCCCGGCTCGCCACGATCCAGAAGGCGGCCCGCGAGCACGGCGTCACCACGATCTTCTTCGAGAGCCTGGTCAGCCCCGCCCTCGCCGAGGGCGTCGCCCGCGACCTCGGTCTCAAGACCGCCGTCCTCGACCCGCTGGAGGGCATCAGGGACGGCAAGGGCGACTACTTCTCGATCATGCACCAGAACCTGACCACCCTGCGGGCCGCGCTCGGCGCCACCAGCTGACGGGACACCACGCCATGAGTTCAGTCATCCCCCCACCTGCGGCATCTCCTTCGCCCGCGACATCTCCTTCGCCCGCGGCGTCCCTCTCGACCGCGACATCTCCTTCGCCCGCGGCCTCCCTCTCGACCGCGACGTCCCCTTCCGCTTCCCCCGCCACGTCCTCCTCCCCGGCCGAAGGCCGGTCCGCCGCACCGCGGCCTGAGGACGGCTCCCCCGCGGTGGTCCGGCTGTCCGGTGCGGTGGCCGCGGTCGGCGGTCGGCCGGTGCTGCGCGGCGTCGACCTCTCCGTCGGCCCGGGCGAGGTGGTGGCCCTGCTGGGCGCCAACGGTTCGGGCAAGTCCACCACCGTCAAGGCGGTGATCGGCTCCGTCGCCCTGGACCACGGCAGCCTGGAGCTGTTCGGCACGCCGCAGCGCCGCTTCCGCGGCTGGCACCGGATCGGCTACGTGCCGCAGCGGACGACCGCCGCCGGCGGGGTGCCCGCCACCGTCCGCGAGGTGGTCTCCACCGGACGCCTCCCGCAGCACCGGCTGCGGCCGCTGCGGCGCCGCGACCGCGAGGCCGTCGACCGGGCGCTCGCCGCCGTCGGCATGCTGGACCGGGCCGGCGACGGCGTGGCCGGGCTCTCCGGCGGCCAGCACCAGCGGGTGCTGATCGCCCGGGCGCTGGTCGGCGAGCCGGATCTCCTGATCATGGACGAGCCGATGGCCGGCGTGGACGTCGGCAGCCAGCAGGTGCTCGCCGACATCCTCCGCAGCGAGGTCGCCCGCGGCTGCGCCGTCCTGCTCGTGCTGCACGAACTCGGCCCGCTGGAACCGCTGATCGACCGCGCCGTGGTGCTGCGCGACGGCTGCGTGGCGCACGACGGGCCGCCGCCCGAGAGCGTCGGCCAGCACGCCCTGCCGGGCCACGACCACGTCCACCCGCACGCCGACCCGACTCCCCCAGGACTGCTGGCATGACCGAGATGTTCCAGTTCGACTTCATGCAGCGGGCGCTGGTCGCCGCCGTCCTGGTGGGCATCACCGCGCCGGCCGTCGGCATCTACCTGGTGCAGCGCCGGCAGGCCCTGATGGGCGACGGGATCGGGCACGTGGCCCTGACCGGTGTCGGCCTGGGCTTCCTGTTCCAGACCAGCCCGGTCTGGATGGCCGTGCTGGTCTGCGTGCTCGGCGCCGTCGTGATGGAGCTCGTCCGCTCGCGCGGCAACCAGCGCGGCGACATCGCCCTGGCGATGCTCTTCTACGGCGGCATGGCCTGCGGCAAGCTGCTGGTCAGTGTGAGCGCCACCGCCCAGGCCGGCGGCGCCAGCCTGGAGAGCTACCTCTGGGGCTCCATCCTCACCGTCTCCCCCACCGACCTGGCCACCATCGGCGGGCTGGCCGCGGTGGTCGTCGCGGTCACCTTCGGACTGCGCCGGCAGCTCTTCGCGATCTGCCAGGACGAGGAGTTCGCCCGGGTCACCGGCATCCCCGTCCGGGTGCTCAACCTGCTGCTCGCGGTGATGGCCGCGGTCACCGTCACGGTGGCGATGCGGGTGGTCGGACTGCTGCTGGTGAGTGCGCTGATGGTCGTCCCGGTGGCCGCCGCGCAGCAGCTCACCCGGTCCTTCGCGGCGACCCAGGCGGCGGCGGTCGCCCTCGGGATCACCGTCTCGGTGCTCGGTGTGATGGGCTCCTACCAGGCGGACGTGCCGTCCGGACCGGCCATCGTGCTGCTGGCGATCGCGGCCTTCGCCCTGTTCAGTGCGGCGGCCGCGCCGCTGGCCCGGCGACGCCACCGGACGGCGCCGGACACCGGGCCGGCCGTGTGCGACACCGGGGTGCCGCGGGACGGCCGGACGGGCACGATTCCGGGGCAGGCCAAGGCCGCCGAGAGCGCATCGGCGGCCGGTCGGGGGCTGGCACAATGAGGTGCGACAGCTTCCCATTCCCAGGAGGACCCACGGTGACGACCGCAGGCCCGACGCCGCGCGCCCGATCCACTCGGCAGCGAGCCGCCGTCTCGGCGGCCCTGGACGAGATCGAGGACTTCCGCAGTGCGCAGGAGCTGCACGACATGCTCAAGCACCGCGGTGACTCGGTCGGTCTGACGACCGTCTACCGGACGCTGCAGTCGCTGGCCGAGGCCGGCGAGGTGGACGTGCTGCGGACGGCCGAGGGCGAGGCGGTCTACCGCCGGTGCAGCAGCGGGCACCACCACCACCTGGTCTGCCGCCTCTGCGGGGCGACGGTCGAGGTCGAGGGCCCCGCGGTCGAGCGCTGGGCGAACGCGGTCGCCGCCGAGCACGGCTTCAGCGACATCGCGCACACCCTGGAGATCTTCGGCACCTGCGGCTCCTGCGCGGCGAAGGCCTGAGCCGAAGGACCGCTGAGGAACACAGGACGGACGCCGGCTGGCCGCTCGAACACCCCGAGTCGGTGGCATGCAGGTGGGTGC
>NZ_JBHWBW010000527.1:0-5253 GCF_042735675.1 Kitasatospora sp. NPDC059571 | reverse complement strand
TCCTCGGCACCGCACCCGCGGTGCCGGGACGCCGTGCGTCCGGGCGGGGCGGGATCAGCCGGTGGCGGGCCTGCGGCGCAGCAGGCCGTCGACGGCGGCGGTGCCCGGGCCCACCACGGCGATCAGCAGGAACGCCCAGCAGAACAGCGCGGCCGGCTCCCCGCCGTTCTGCATCGGCCACAGGGCGTGCTCCTGGTGGACCGAGAAGTACGCGTAGGCCATCGAGCCGGAGCAGATCAGCGCCGCCGCCCGGGTGGCCAGGCCGAGCAGCACCAGGGCGCCGCCGACCAGCTGGATGACCGCGGCGTACCAGCCGGGCCAGGACCACGCCTCGACCGTCGCGGCCCCGCGGCCGGAGGCCGGTACGCCGAACAGCGAGGCGGCGCCGTGCCCGAGGAAGAGCAGGCCGGCGACGATGCGGAACAGGGCCACCGCGTAGGGGCCCGCGGCGGCTAAGCCGGTGTCGGTACGGGTCATGGGGGTTCTCCTCGGTAGGAACGTGTGGGGGAAATCGGTTGCCCCGACCGGTGGTGTCCGCCGTCCGCGCCCGCCCGCTCAGGTCATGGACTCGACAACACGCCCACCCATTGCACGGGCGGGCCGGTGCGCCGTCAAGAGGTGCGTCCGGGGACCCGAGGGGTTTGAGTACGGATACTCAGGCGTCCCGCGAGCGCCCGGCGCAGGCTTGTGAGGTGCTCTGGTCAGACCCCGGCGACGGACCCTCCCCCGAAGCCCGGCGGGTGCAGCGGATGCTGCGCCGCGCCGGCCCGCTGCTGGCGGTCCTCGCCGTCCTGGCCGCCGTCCTGCTGGTGCGCTGACACGCCCTAAGCTGTCGCCATGAGCGACCGCCGCACCCTCGTCCTCGCCTCCGCGTCCCCGGCCCGCCTCGGGCTGCTCCGCCAGGCCGGCCTCGACCCGAAGGTCCGGGTCAGCGGCGTCGACGAGGACGCGCTGACCGCCGACTCCCCCGCCGAGCTGGCCCTGGTGCTGGCCGAGGCGAAGGCCCGCGCGGTCGCCGGCCTGCTCGCCGACGGCGAGCTGGTGATCGGCTGCGACTCCGTGCTGGAGCTCGACGGCCTGGCGCTCGGCAAGCCCGCCGACGCCGCGGAGGCGCTGGAGCGCTGGCGGTCGATGCGCGGCCGGGCGGGCGTGCTGCGCACCGGCCACTGCGTGATCGACACCGCGACCGGCCGGGAGGCCTCCGCGACCGCCTCGACCACCGTCCGCTTCGGCACCCCGGACGACGCCGAGGTCGCCGCGTACATCGCCTCGGGCGAGCCGCTGCACGTGGCCGGCGCGTTCACCCTGGACGGGCGGTCGGCGCCGTTCGTGGACGGCATCGACGGCGACCCGGGGAACGTCATCGGCCTCTCGCTGCCGCTGCTGCGCAGCCTGCTCGCCGACCTCGGCGTGCGGATCACCGACCTCTGGGCCTGACCCCGCGCCGGCCGCCGGCCGCGCCCGCTCAGCCGCGCGGCGGCGCCCAGCGGGCCAGGAAGGCCAGCACGTCGGGCAGGGCGCCGTCGGAGAGCAGCGTCGCGCCGTGGTTGCCGCCCGGGTAGATCTTCAGCTGCTTGTCGGCTGCGGCCGCCGCGGCGTGCAGGCTGCGGGCGCTGTCCGCGAAGGGCTGGTCGCGCTCCTCCGCGGCGAACAGGACCGGTGCGGTGAGCCGCTTGACGGCCGTGCCGGCGTTGTCGCCGCTGAAGGACTCCGGGGCGCTGAGCGACACCACCGCGGCCGGCGGCAGTGCGAGGTCCGGCAGTGCGCCGGCCACCAGCGAGCCGGTGCCGCCCTTGGACGCGCCGACCAGCACGACCTTGGCCACCCCCTTGCCCTTCAGGTAGCCCGCGGCCTCCTCGATGCCGTCCGAGACCGTGCCGTTGGCGTTGAACGGCAGCACCGCGTACCCGGCCCGGGTGAAGGAGTCCAGGTAGGGGATCCAGTCGCAGAGGCTGCCGCCGTTCTGGTGCGAGAAGACCACGGCGATCTTGGCGCCGCCGGCGTCGGAGTCGCGGTAGTAGGCCTCCAACGAGGCCAGGCCCTCGACGGTCACCGAGCCCTTGGCGGCCTGCTCCGCCGTGAGGCAGCCGTATGTCGGCGGGCTGCTCGCGGCGGCGGGGGCGGCGGCGCGGCTGCCGTCGCAGCCGGCCAGCACCGCGACGACGGCCGCTGCGACCGCCAGCCGACCCGCCGTGGTTCTCCGCATGACATCAACTCCCGTGGAACCCGGGGCGGCCGGCGGCCGCCCGACGCGGCGTCACGCTAGGGCGGGCGACCGGGGCCGTCAATGGTCCATACCATCAGGCGGGCAAGCGGAACGGGCCGCTCCGCCCGATGGGGTGCTGGATCGGACAGAACCGGGGCCCCACAACTGTCGCGGTGGGCCGACCCGGCCTCGTAGGGTCCCCGGTAGGCTGGCGCAGCCGTCGGCCGGAAGGAGCGGGGGATGACCGACAGCGTCCTGAACGTGGTGCTCGGACTGGTGGCGTCCGCCATCAGCGCGGGCCTCGGCTGGCTGGCGCAGAACCTGCGCCGCCGGCGCCGGCTGGAGCGCACGCGGCGCTTCTTCGGCCTGCCGGAGGGCACCGAGTGCCTGCTGGTGGTGCCGCGCAAGGGCGGCCCGGGAGCCTCCACCGCCGTGGCGCGCGACGACGCGTACGCGATGATGGAGCTCGCCGCCCTGGTGCGCGAGTGCGGGGCGCGGGCCGAGATCGTGGCGCACGACCAGGTGCGCCAAGGGCTCGGCGGCAAGGCGGAGTTCTGCCTCGGCGGACCGACCGCCAACAACCGGACGGCCGCTCACCTGGCCTCCTGGCTGCCGGGCTTCTCGGCTGCCGGCGCTGACGGCGATCTGACGATCGGCGCGGGCGACAAGGTGTACCCGCTCAGCTATCCGGTGCCGGACGGCGCCCCGGCCCACGTCCTGCTGGCCAGGGTGCACGCCGGATCGGGCGACCGGCCGGTCTTCCTGATATCGGGTCAGACCGCCACCTCCAACCACGCGGCGGTCCGCTACCTGGCGGCGCACCACCGCACACTGGCACGCAAGCACGGGACGGACGGCACGTTCGCCGTCGTGCTCCGGGTGGTCAACCCGGACGCGTACGGTCCGGACGTCGTCGAGCAGGCGGCGGACGTGACCGCCGCGGCCACCGCGCGCCCCGCTCCGGCGGCGGCGGAGGCAGCGGCAACGGCCTGACCGCCGCCCGGCGGTCCGGCACCGGTCACCCGGTGTGGCGAAGGCCACGGCGGCCACCGCGCGGCGCGAGGCAGCCGCGAGCCCAGGGCGACCGCTGCGCGTAGCGTTCCTACCAGCAGGACTGCCGGAGCGTGTCCGAATGATCACGAAAACGGGTGACGCTCCGTGTGGGCTAGCTCACCACCAGGGACTACTCGCCGGTACCGGCCTTGGATCCCTAGACTCAACGAGGTTCAAGAAGGGAGCCACAGTGCGCAAGGTGCTCATCGCCAACCGCGGAGAAATCGCCGTCCGTGTCGCCCGGGCCTGCCGGGACTCCGGTATCGCCAGCGTCGCCGTGTACGCCGAGCCGGACCGGGACGCGCTGCACGTCCGCGCGGCCGACGAGGCCTACGCGCTCGGCGGCGACACCCCCGCCACCAGCTACCTGGACATCGCCAAGGTGCTCAAGGCCGCCGCCGACTCCGGCGCGGACGCGGTGCACCCGGGCTACGGCTTCCTCTCGGAGAATGCCGAATTCGCCCAGGCCGTCATCGACGCGGGCCTGATCTGGATCGGCCCGCCGCCGCAGGCCATCCGCGACCTCGGTGACAAGGTCACCGCCCGGCACGTCGCCCAGCGCGCCGGCGCGCCGCTGGTCGCCGGCACCCCGGAGCCCGTCTCCGGCGCCGACGAGGTCGTCGCGTTCGCCACCGAGCACGGCCTCCCGGTCGCCATCAAGGCGGCGTACGGCGGCGGCGGCCGCGGCCTCAAGGTCGCCCGCACGCTGGAGGAGATCCCCGAGCTGTACGAGTCGGCGGTCCGCGAGGCGGTCGCCGCCTTCGGTCGCGGCGAGTGCTTCGTCGAGCAGTACCTCGACAAGCCGCGGCACGTGGAGACCCAGTGCCTGGCCGACCAGCACGGCAACGTGGTGATCGTCTCCACCCGTGACTGCTCGCTGCAGCGCCGGCACCAGAAGCTGGTCGAGGAGGCGCCCGCGCCGTTCCTGACCGCCGAGCAGAACGCCGAGCTGTACCGCGCCTCCAAGGCCATCCTCCGCGAGGCGGGCTACGTCGGCGCCGGCACCTGCGAGTTCCTGGTCTCCCAGGACGGTCTGATCTCCTTCCTGGAGGTCAACACCCGCCTGCAGGTCGAGCACCCGGTCTCCGAGGAGGTCACCGGCATCGACCTGGTCCGCGAGATGTTCCGGATCGCCGACGGCGAGGAGCTCGGCTACGACGACCCGGAGATCCGCGGTCACTCGATCGAGTTCCGGATCAACGGCGAGGACCCGGGCCGCAACTTCCTGCCCGCCCCCGGCACGGTGACGCTCTTCGCGCCGCCGTCCGGACCCGGCGTCCGGCTGGACGCGGGCGTGGAGACCGGCTCGGTCATCGGCCCGGCGTGGGACTCGCTGCTCGCCAAGCTGATCGTCACCGGCGCCACCCGGCAGCAGGCGCTCCAGCGCGCCTCCCGTGCGCTGGCCGAGTTCACCGTCGAGGGCATGGCCACCGCCATCCCGTTCCACCGCGCGGTGGTGACCGACCCGGCGTTCGCGCCCGAGGTGCACGGCAGCGACGAGCCGTTCACGGTCTACACCCGCTGGATCGAGACCGAGTTCCAGAACACCATCGCGCCGTTCGCCGGCGCGGGCGGTGACGGCGACGAGGCCGAGGGCCGCGAGACCGTGGTCGTCGAGGTCGGCGGCAAGCGGATCGAGGTCTCGCTGCCCTCCTCGCTGGGCGTCGCGAGCGCCCCGGCGGTGGGGAGCACCAAGGTCGCCAAGCGCCGGGTCGGCGCCAAGAAGGCCGGCTCCGCGGTCAGCGGCGACACCCTCGCCTCGCCGATGCAGGGCACCATCGTCAAGGTCGCCGTCGAGGAGGGCCAGGTCGTCGCCGAGGGCGAGCTGATCGTCGTCCTGGAGGCGATGAAGATGGAGCAGCCGCTCAACGCGCACAAGGCCGGCACGATCGTCGGCCTCAAGGCCGAGGTCGGCGCGAGCGTCAGCTCCGGTGCCGCGCTCTGCGAGATCAAGGACAACTGACCCCGCGTCGGTCACGGCGGCCGGCCCGCAC
>NZ_JBHWBW010000526.1:0-5254 GCF_042735675.1 Kitasatospora sp. NPDC059571 | reverse complement strand
GCCCCGGCCCCTTGCCGTGGTGCCGCCCACCCCCCCGCGCGGCGCGAGGGGGAGGGTGCGGACTACTTCTTGCGGCGCTTCTCGCGGACGCGCACCGAGATCGAGATCGGCGTCCCGACGAAGCCGAACTCCTCGCGCAGGCGGCGCTCGACGAACCGGCGGTAGCCGGCCTCCAGGAAGCCCGAGGCGAACAGCACGAACCGCGGCGGGCGGGTGCCGGCCTGGGTGCCGAACAGGATGCGGGGCTGCTTGCCGCCGCGGATGGGGTGCGGGTGGGAGGCGACCAGCTCGCCGAGGAAGGCGTTCAGGCGGGCGGTCGGGATACGGGTCTCCCAGCCCTCCAGCGCCGTCTCGATCGCCGGGACGAGCTTCTCCATGTGGCGGCCGGTCTTCGCGGAGACGTTCACCCGCGGCGCCCACTGGACCTGGACGAGATCGCGCTCGATCTCGCGCTCCAGGTAGTAGCGGCGCTCCTCGTCCAGCTGGTCCCACTTGTTGTAGGCGACGACGACGGCCCGGCCGGCCTCGACGGCCATCGAGATGATCCGGGTGTCCTGCTCGGCGAGGGTCTCGCTGGCGTCGATCAGGACCACCGCGACCTCCGCCTTCTCCAGCGCGGAGGAGGTGCGCAGCGAGGCGTAGAAGTCGGCGCCCGCGGTCAGGTGGACCCGGCGGCGGATGCCGGCCGTGTCGACGAACTTCCAGGTCTTGCCGCCGAGTTCGATCATCTCGTCGACCGGGTCGCGGGTGGTGCCGGCCAGCTCGTTGACGACCACCCGCTCCTCGCCGGCGACCTTGTTGAGGAGGCTGGACTTGCCGACGTTCGGGCGGCCGATGAGGGCGACCCGGCGCGGGCCGCCGATCTGGCCGTTGCCGAACACCTGCGGCGGGGCCTCGGGCAGGGCCTCCAGGACGGCGTCGAGCAGGTCGCCGGAGCCGCGGCCGTGCAGCGCGGAGACCGGGTAGGGCTCGCCGAGGCCGAGCGACCACAGGTAGGCGGCCTCGGCCTCGGTGGACGGCCCGTCGACCTTGTTGGCGCAGAGCACGACGGGCTTGCCGGCCCGGCGGATCAGCTTGACCAGGGCCTCGTCGGTGTCGGTGGCGCCGACGGTGGCGTCGACGACGAAGAGCACCGCGTCGGCGGTCTCGATGCCGAGCTCGGCCTGGGCGGCGACCATGGCGTCCAGGCCGAGGACGTCGATCTCCCAGCCGCCGGTGTCGACGAGCTTGAAGCGGCGGCCGTTCCAGGTCGCCTCGTAGCTGACCCGGTCGCGGGTGACGCCCGGGCGGTCCTCGACGACCGCCGCGCGGCGGCCGATGATGCGGTTGACCAGGGTCGACTTGCCGACGTTCGGGCGGCCGACGACGGCCAGCACCGGCAGCGGGCCGTGCGAGGCCGCGTCCAGGTCGGCGTCGACCTCCTCGGCGTCGAAGCCCTCTTCGGCGGCCAGCGCCATGAACTCGGCGTACTCGGCGTCGCCCAGCTCACCGTGGTGCGCGGCGGTCTCGTTGCTCATGTGTGTTTTTCACTTTCCCGGCGCGGCCCTTCCCAGGGGCGTGCCGTGCGTACCTGCCCTGGCGGGCAGCGCGAAACTACGTGTCCCGTAGTCGGAGGACGGGCCGGAGGGCCCGAGGGTGGTCAGACGGCGGACAGCCGGCCGGCCCGCTCCGCGACCACGGCGACGACGGTGTCGATCACCTGGTCCAGAGTGAGCTCGCTGGTGTCCACCAGGACGGCGTCCGGGGCCTGGGTCAGCGGGGCCGTCTCCCGGGAGGAGTCGGCGGCGTCCCGGCGGGCCAGGTCGGCGGCCATGGCGGTGATGGTGGCCTCGTCGACGCCCTTGGCGCGCAGCTCGGCCGCGCGGCGCTCGGCGCGGGCGGTGCCCGAGGCGGTCAGGAAGATCTTGGCGGTGGCGTCCGGGAACACCACGGTGCCCATGTCGCGGCCCTCGGCGACGATGCCGCGCCCGGCGACCTCGGCGCAGCCGCGCTGGAGCTCGACCAGGCGGGACCGGACGGCCGGGACGGCGGAGACCGCGGACACCTTGGCGGTGACCTCGGGGCCGCGGATCGGGCCGGAGACGTCCTGGCCGTCGACCGTGATGGTCGGGCCGGCCGCGTCCGTACCCGAGACGATGAGGGGCTTGCCGCAGGCGATGGCGACCGCCTCGGCGTCCTCCACGTCGACGTCGTTGGCCAGCATCCACCAGGTCATCGCCCGGTACATGGCGCCGGTGTCGAGGAAGCTCAGGCCCAGCCGGGCGGCGACCGCCCGGGAGACCGTCGACTTGCCCGATCCGGAAGGTCCGTCGATGGCGACGACGACCGGGGCGTGCGCTCGGTCGGCAGTGTCCACGGGGCGAACCTCTCTCTCGGGCCGGCGCGCTGGAGGCCGGGATGACTATCTCAAGGTTAATGGACCGGCGGAGGCTCCCGATCCGCCTCCTGCGGGCCGCCCGGCGGCCCGGGCCGGGTCCGCGGGCCGGGGGCGGTCAGTCCCGGATGGCCCAGCCCCGCTCGCGCAGTCCGCCGATGAGGGTGCGCACCGCCGTCGGGGCGACGTCCAGGTGCACGTGGCCGACCTGCTGGCCGGTCGAGTGCTCGATGGTGACGTCCTCGATGTTGACGCCGAGCGCACCGACCTCGCCGAACAGCCGGCCGAGCTCGCCGGGCTGGTCGCCGAGGACGACGGTGACCGTCTCGTACCGGGTGGGCGGGGCACCGTGCTTGCCGGGGATGCGGGCCTGGCCGGTGTTGCCGCGGCGCATCACCGACTCGATGCCGGCCGCGCCGTCGCGCCGCCCGCCCTCGTCCGCGCACTGGAGGGCGCGCAGCGCGGTGACCGTCCGGTCGAGGTCGGCGGCGACCTCCTGGAGCACGTCGGCGACGGCCGCGGCGTTGGCGGAGAGGATGTCGCCCCAGAGCAGCGGGTCGGAGGCGGCGATCCGTGTGACGTCGCGCACACCCTGGCCGGAGAGCCGGACGGCGGTCTCGTCGGCGTGCTCCAGGCGGGCCGCGAGGATCGAGGAGACCAGCTGCGGGGCGTGCGAGACCAGCGCCACCGCGCGGTCGTGGGCGGCGGCGTCCATGACGATCGGGACGGCGCCGCAGAGCGCGACCAGCTCCAGTGCGGCGTTCAGCGCCGCCGTGCCGGTGTCGGGGGTCGGGGTGAGGACCCACGGCCGGCCCTCGAAGATGTCCGCGCGGGCGGCGAGCGGACCGGAGCGCTCGCGGCCGGCCATCGGGTGGCCGCCGATGTAGTGGACGGTGTCGCAGCCGAGGTCGGCGATGTCGGCGCGCGGCCCGGCCTTGACGCTGGCCACGTCGGTGTAGCTGCGGGCGAGGCCGCGCTGCTGGCAGTCGGCGAGGACCTTGCCGACCAGGGCCGGCGGGACGGCGACGATCGCCAGGTCGACGGGGCCGTCGGGCGCCTCGGTGGTGCCCGCGCCGAGTGCGGCGGCCGTGCGGGCGGCGTCCGGGTCGGCGTCCTCCAGGTACACGGTGACCCCGCGTCCGCTGAGGGCGAGGGCGGCGGAGGTGCCGATCAGTCCGGTGCCGACGACGGCGACTGTGCGCATGGCGGGGTACGTCTCCTGGGACGGTCGGTGTGCTGTCGCCGCCCATCCTCCCGTACCGGCGCCGCCGCCCGCGCGCGGGGCGCCCCCGGGGGGGGCCCGGCGGGGCGGCGGCGCGGGGGTGCCCCGCTCCCCCGCGGCGCGGTGCGCCCCCGGGGGCGGGCGCGCAGCGGCCCGCCCGCCGGGCGCCGGGGGTCAACCCCCCGTCGGGTGCTGGCGCCGGCCGCGGGGCGCGGCCACAATGGCGGGGTGACTCTCTCCCCCGCCGAGGCCGATGCCGTCCTCGCCGAGAACTTCGCGCCGTGGGTGCAGGCGCTCAAGCTGTCCGTCGTCGAGGTCGGCCCCGCCCACGCCGTGCTGCGGCTGCCGTGGTCCGACGAACTGGCCCGGGAGGGCGGCGGGTTGAGCGGACAGGCGCTGATGGCCGCGGCCGACACCGCGACCGTGGTCGCCCTGTCCGCGGCGCGCGGCGGGTACGGGCCGATGACCACGATCCAGCAGTCCACCACCTTCCAGCGGGCCGTGGTCGGCGCCGACGTGCTGGTGACCGCACGGGTCACCAAGTCCGGCCGGCGCCTCGCCTTCACCGACGTCACCCTGACCGCCGAGGGGGAGTCGGAGCCGGCCGCGCACGCCACCACGGTCTACGCCTTTCCGGGCTGATCCCGCCCCGCGCGCACGGGATCGCGTCCGACCCCTACTCACCGGGCCTACCGCGCAGTAGCCTCGCCGGGCCGCACCACCCCGCGGCCCGACGATCGTGGAGGCCCGATGCGCCCTCTCCTGTCCAGACGTGCCCGACTCGCCGCCGTCACCGCCGTGTTCGCCGCCTCGGCGCTCGGCCTGTCGGCCGGCCCGGCCGCCGCCGCCCCCTCCTCACCGACCTCCGAGATCCCCCGGTACTACCTGGCGCTCGGCGACTCGCTGGCGGCCGGCTACCAGTCCACCCCGGACGGCGGCCACGTGGTGGGCCGCGGCTACGCCCAGGACATCGCCCGGACGCTGGGCGAGCGGGCGGCGGCCAAGAAGCGCGCCTTCGACTTCACCGACCTGGGCTGCCCGGGCGAGACCACCGGCACCATGGCGGGCGGCGGCTGCCCCTACCCGCACCCGTACCCGGACTCCCAACTCGCCGCCGCTGTCAGGTTCCTGCGCGAGCACCGCACCGACCGGGTGCTGGTGACGCTGGACATCGGCGCCAACGACGTGGACCGGTGCGCGGCCGGCGGCTCGATCGACCTGCCCTGCGCGGTGAACGGGGTCGCCCAGGTCGGCCGCGGCCTGTCGACCGTGCTGGCTCAGCTGCGCGAGGCCGCCGGCCCGCGCACCCGGATCATCGGGATGAACCTCTACGACCCCTTCCTGGCCGCCTGGATGACGGGCGAGCAGGGCAGGACGACGGCCGCGCTCTCGGTGCCGCTGGCCGCCGCGCTGAACGCCACCATCGGCGCCGTCGACGCCGCGTACGGCGTGCCGACGGCCGACGTGGCCGGCGCCTTCGCCACCTACTCCGCCCTGCCGACCGTCCCGCTCGGCGGGCAGCAGGTGCCGCTCAACGTGGCCCGCATCCTGCAGTGGACGAACATGGCGCGCGGCGACATCCACGCCAACGACACCGGCTACCAGGTGATCGCGGACACCTTCCTGGCCCGGCTCTGAGACCGCGGGCGCGCCGGGGC
>NZ_JBHWBW010000525.1:2913-5259 GCF_042735675.1 Kitasatospora sp. NPDC059571 | reverse complement strand
GGGCGGTCCCACGGGGCCGCCCGCCGTCGCCGTACCCGCCCAGGAGCTGTCTTCACAGGGCACTCGGGTGGTCGATTCAGGGGCGCGTGGGGCACCTCCCGGCCGAAGGCCGGGGGAGAACAGCGCAAATCGGATGCGGGCCACCGTGCGGACCAGGGGTGCGCCGGATTCGTCAGCAGCACCACTCCCGGACTGCACAGTTCCCCGCGCCCCTATGTGGCATCCGTACGCCTTGAGGGCACGTCCTGGGGCTTGGCCCGGAGCCTGCGCTCGACGACGGCCGCGTGCGCGAGCAGCAGTTCGTCCGCGCCCGCGGCCCCGACGAGCTGGAGGCCCAGCGGGAGGCCGCCGAGGGAGCCGGCCGGCAGCCCCACCGCGGGCAGGCCGGCCAGGCTCCAGGGCAGCGACATCACCGGATCGCCGGTGGACTCCAGTCCGCGCGGGGCCGGGCCGGTGGCGCCGGGCGTCACCCAGGCGTCCACGCCGAGCTCCGCGGTGCGCTCCGCCAACCGGCGGCGGAAGTCGGCGCGGGCGGCGAGCGCGGCGGTGTAGTCGGCCCGGTCGATGCGCCGGCCCTGCCGGATCACGGCCGCCGTCTCGGGGCGGTAGAGCCCCCCGAAGCGGTCGAACAGCTCGGCGTGCACCTGCGCCAGCTCGTACCGGGCGATCGTCCGCAGTTGGTGGCCGACGGCCGCGAAGTCGCCGAACGGGTCCAGCCTGCGCACCGTCAGGCCGAGTCCGGCGACGGTGCGTTCGAAGGCCTCCAGCGCCTCGGGGCCGACCTCGGCCGGGTAGGCGCCGACCGGGACGCCGAGCACCGGTTCGCCGGCCGGCCCGACCGGCCGCCAGTCGTCGCAGAGCACGGCGGCGGCCAGGCCCAGGCCCGCGGCGTCGGAGGCGAAGCAGCCGGCGGTGTCCAGCGTCGGCGCGTACGGCAGGACCCCCTCGGCCGGGATCCGGCCGAGGGTGGGGCGGAAGCCCGCGACCCCGCAGTAGGCGGCCGGGCGGATCACCGAGCCGATGGTCTGGGTGCCGATCGCCAGCGGCACCAGGCCGGCGGCCACGGCCGCCGCCGAACCGCTGCTCGAACCGCCCGGGGTGTGGGTCGGGTCGTGCGGGTTGCGGGTGGGCCCGGGGGCCAGCACGGCGAACTCGGCGGTCGCCGTCTTGCCGGCGATCAGAGCCCCGGCGGAGCGCAGCCGGCCGACCAGCGGGGCCTCGGGCCCGGCGAGCACCCCGGGCGGCAGCGCGGATCCCGCGTGGGTCGGCAGCCCGTCGACCCGCACCACGTCCTTCACCCCGACCGCCACCCCGAACAGCGGCGGGCGGTCGGCCGGGTCCGGGTGGCGGCGGGCGAGTTCCGCCGCCTCGGCGGCCAGCCGGTCGTGCCGCCCCGGCTCCGGCACGAAGGCCCGCAGGCCCGGGTCGACCAGCTCGATACTGCGGCACAGCCGCTCGACGTGCTCCCCCAGCGGCGGGTCGCCGGCCCGCAGCCGGGCGGCGGCCGCCCGCAGCGACGCCAGGGGCTCCACGGCTCCGGCTCAGGGACCGTCGGGCCGGGCCGGCCGGGGGAGCGGGGTCATTCGTGCTCGCCCGGCACGTACGGCGACTCGCGCAGGAACATCGCGCCGCAGGTGTGGCAGTTGAGGCGCGGGGTGCGGTCCCACATGCTCGGGTCCTGCCCCGGCGCCCCGGCGTCCAGCTCGCGGCCGCAGAGGGCCACCGCCTCCTCGCCGCGCACGATGTGCCAGGTCTTCACTCCGCCGTCCGGGCCGCCGGGCCCGTACTCGGCGCGCATGCTGTGCATCATGCGGCCCATGCTGCGCCGGGGCCGCGGAGGCGGCAATTCGGGCGCTCCGGCCGGCGGCGGCCGGGCCCGGGCGGCGGTTCAGGAGGCCGCCTGGAGCAGCGCGTCGTCCTGCCACTTGAGGATCTTGTCGAAGCTGACGATGGCGCCGCGCAGCGGGTGGTTGCGCAGCTGCACGTGGTCGGTGAGCGCGTGGATCAGGAACAGGCCGCGGCCGGACTCGGCGGCCAGGTCGGGCAGCGCGTCCGGGTCGGGGGTGCGGACCGGGGCCGGGCGTCCGGCGGGCAGGACGTGGGTGTCGTACGGGCCGGGGCGGCCGGCCCGGCGGGGGCGGTGGCCGGCCGGGGCGGGGGCCGGCAGCATCGCCCGGCCGCGGCGGCTGCGGCAGCGCCGGGGTGCGGGGCGGTCGGCGAGGGGGGCGGGCCGGACGGCGGGGGGCGGTTCCGGGGCGGCGGGGGGCGGGGGGGGGGGCGGCAGCCGCCCCCGGGCGGGGTAGAGGCCCCAGAGCACCCCCCCGGCGCCCCCCGGGGCGTGGGGCT
>NZ_JBHWBW010000525.1:0-2903 GCF_042735675.1 Kitasatospora sp. NPDC059571 | reverse complement strand
GGGTGACACAGAGGGGCCTTCCGGCTGGGCGATCGGCGGCAGCCCGGGTCCGGAGTCGACGACCTCGATCCGCAGCCGGTCCCCGGCGATCGAGGCGGTCACCTGGAACCCTTCGTCGGGGCGGCCGGTGACGGCGTGCTCGACGGCGTTGGCGCAGGCCTCGGTGAGGGCGACCCCCAGGTCGAAGGCGATCTGCTGATCGACCCCCGCGGTGTCCATGGCGCCGAGCAGGATGCGGCGGGCGAGCGGCACGCTGGCCGGGTCGCGCTTGAGGTGCAGAGTCCACCAGATGTCCACGGGAGGTCCCTCCTGGCTGCGGCTCCACATACAACTAGGTATCTCCGGGCGTTTCGTCGGTGAACCGTCGTCGCGGGCGGTTACCGCCCGTTCGGCGGATGGACTGGCGCGGAAGTCTGTGCCGCACGGCGCACGGCCCGGCGCGCGCGCCGGGCCGAACGGGGCATTAGTACGGCAACCCGCCCGCCGGCGGCCCCCGATGGCGTCCGACGGGGCGAAATGCGCCGGGGCGGGCGGGGGTTGTAGCGGATATGACCTCCGACGACCGAACGACGCTGCGGGTCGAGCCCTGCCGCAAGCGGATCAGGGCCTATTTCGGCGGGCAGGCGGTGGCCGACACCACGCAGTCCCTGCTGGTGTGGGAGCACTCGCGCTACCCCGTCTACTACATCCCGGCCGCCGACGTGCGGACGGATCTGCTGGAGCCGTCCGGGCGCAGCTCGCACCGGCACCGGCTCGGCGATGCCCGGCTGTTCACCATCACGGCCGGCGGGCGCACCGCCGAGGACGCCGCCTGGCAGTACGAGCAGTCGCCGGTCGAGGCGGTGCGCGGCTTCGTGCGCTTCGACTGGTCGGCGATGGACGCCTGGTTCGAGGAGGACGAGGAGGTGTACACGCACGCCCGCGACCCCTACACCCGGATCGACGTGCTCGCCTCCTCGCGGACGGTGCGGGTCGAGCTCGACGGCGAGGCGGTGGCGGAGTCCCGCAGCCCGCGGCTGCTCTTCGAGACCGGCCTGATCACCCGCTACTACCTGCCGATGACGGACCTCCGGGCGGACCTCCTCGGCCCCGGGACGACGACCACCCACTGCCCGTACAAGGGCACCGCCGAGCACCTGTCGGTGCGGGTCGGCGACACGTGGCACACCGACGTCGCCTGGGTGTACCGGGCGCCGTTCCCGGAGTCCCAGAAGATCGCCGGGCTGGTCTCCTTCTACAACGAGCGGGGCGACCTGCTGGTCGACGGGGTGCTCCAGCCCCGTCCGCGCACCGCGTTCGGCTGAGCCGCCGGGCGGCGGGCGGACGGATCGGGCCGACCTTTGCACCCTGCCCCCGGCGGGCGTGTGAGCGGTGAGATGATGACTCGGCCATGACTGCCACGCCCGCCGCCCCGTTCGCCGGCGCCGCACCCGTCGACGGGGCGGCGGCCGCTGCTGCCTGGGATCTGCGGCTGGCGCGGGCGGTGCCGTTCGCGCTGGTCTGCACGCTGATCGCGGCCGCCGGGCACGCCCTGGGCGGTGGCGGCGCGGTCGTCCTGCCCGCACTGGCGGCCGGCTTCGTCGCGGTGGTGCTGCTCGCCGCGGCCCTCGGCGGGCGCGAGCGCTCGCTCGGCGCGATCGCCGGCCTGCTCGGCGTCTGCCAGCTGGGCCTGCACACCGCCTTCCACCTGCTCGGTCCGGCCGGGGCGCACGACGGCATGTCCGCGATGGCGGGGATGCCGATGCCGGAGGTCGCCGGCCGGCTGCTCTGCGACGACGTGGCCGGCAACGGGCCCACCGCGCTGCCTCCCGGCACCGACCCGGACCAGCTGGTCCGCGCGGCCGGCCTCGACCCGGCCGCGTTCGCCGCCGCCGGGGCCGGGCACGGCACGGCGGGCCTCGGGATGAGCCCGGCGATGCTGCTCGGCCACCTCGCCGCGGCGGTCGTCGCCGGCTGGTGGCTGCGGCGCGGCGAGGCGGCGCTGTGGCGGCTCGTCCGGCTGACCGCGCAGAGCGCCCGCAGCTGGGCGGCTCCGCTGCGCCGGGTGCTCGGGCTGCTCACCGCCGTGCTGCTCGGCAGCGCGGCGCCCGCGGCGCCGCGTCCGCGCCGGGGCCGGGCGGAGGACTGGCGGCTGCCGGTGGCGGCCGTCCTGCGGCACAGCGTGGTCCGGCGGGGGCCGCCGGCGGGGCTCGCCGCGCTCTGACCGGCCCTCGGGGCCCGGTCGGTGGCGCATTCCCGCACCGGGGCCCGCGCGATGCGCGGCCCGGAGCAGACGAGACCCCACCACAGACCGGTGCATGCCCGCGGCCAGCGGCCGCCGTGCGCCCGCTCCCCTTGGAGAAGCCCATCATGCGTACCACTCCTGCCCGCCGGATCGCCCTCGGCGCAGCCGTCGCCGGTACCGCCGTCGTCGTCCTGGCCGGACCGGCCTCCGCGCACGTGACCGTCCAGCCGGGCACCGCCCCGCAGGGCGGCTACACCGCCGTGGCGTTCCGGGTGCCGGACGAGAGTGACACCGCCTCCACCGTGAAGCTGGAGGTCAGCCTGCCGATGGACCACCCGCTCGCGTCCGTCCGGATCCAGCCGCTGCCGGGCTGGACCGCCGTCCTGGAGAAGTCCAGGCTCGACAAGCCGCTGACCTCGCACGGCCAGAACATCACCGAGGCCGTCTCGAAGATCACCTGGACCGCGGACGCCGGCACGAAGATCGCCCCGGGGCAGTTCCAGGAGTTCCGGGTCTCGCTGGGCGCCCTGCCCACCGACACCGACAAGCTCGTCTTCAAGGCCCTGCAGACGTACGACAACGGCGACGTCGTCCGCTGGATCGAGGAGTCGAAGGCCGGTCAGCCGGAGCCCGCCAAGCCGGCGCCCGCACTGACCCTCACCAAGGGCGCCGACGCCTC
>NZ_JBHWBW010000524.1:0-5272 GCF_042735675.1 Kitasatospora sp. NPDC059571 | reverse complement strand
CGCCGGGCCAGGAGTAAGGAAGGTGTCCGTCAGATCAGGCAGCCCCCGAAGCCCCGACCGAGACGCTCTGGAGCCGCCTTCACTACGGATTAGGGGCTGTGGGGGTGTGCGGTCAAGGGGCGGTCAGGCGGAGAGCCGGCGCTCGGCCTCCCCTTCGCGTCCGCTTTGCCGGACGACATCCGGTTCAGCGAAACGACATGAAATGTCAGCGGCGCGGGTCATCGGTGCGTCACCAGGCCTGCCGCCGGTCACGGTTGAGTCGCAGACCGTGCCGCAACCGAGCGCGCGGTACGGCCTGTCGCCAGCCACTGACAGTTCGCTGTCGTCCGACAGCGGGCTGGGCCGGTGTATGCCGGCGCGGGTCGTTGTCGGTGCCGTGCGGTATCGAGGAACGGACGGAAGATCACCGGCACGGGGGAGCAGCCATGAGCCAGGACCAGGACGACCCGCAGCACCCGGACCGGCCGGAGCGGAGCGACGGGCTGCCGGCCGCGAAGACGCGGACCGCGTTCGTCCGCGCCAAGGCCTACCCCAACGGCTCCACCGGCCCGCTGCGCCACAGCGTGCTGCAGGTGCTGGGCGTGTTGAAGGTCGCGACGGTCAAGCAGACATGGCTGCTGGCGCAGCCGGGCCACGAGCAGCCGAACACAGTCGCGGGCGCGCTGCGCGATCTCGCGCTGAACAGGCTCACCGAGAAGCGCGGCACCACCTCCGGCATCCCGGCCCAGCCCCGAACCGCCCACACCGCCGACAGCGACACGGCCGCCACCGACGCGACCGGCGAGGCCGCCACCGGCGCCGGCGCCAAGCCGCTGCGCCCGGCGCGGCGCCGCCCGGTGCGGCCGGTGGGTGCGGGGGCGGTGATCTGGGGCCTGACCGACCTCGGCCTGGATGCCGCGAAGTCGACGCTGCCCTCCGGCCGGAAGGTGGGCGGCCGGGCCCGGTCGGTTGGCCGGACCACTGGCGCCCCGCACGCCATGGCCGTCAACGACACCATCGTCGCCATCACCTCCCCGGCGACCCCCGGCGAGCCGATCGGCACCATCGCCGACTGGACCACCGAAGCCCCGCACCCGCTGCCCGGCGACCGCGCCCAGTACGCCGACGCCGTCCTCACCGCACCCGCCGACAACGTCCCGCTGCTCCTGGTCGAGGTCGACCTCCACAACGAGACACCCGAGTTCATCGCCGCCAAGTTCGACCGCTACGCCGAGTACTTCGCCCTGACCTACAACGACCCGACGCACGACGGGCACCACAGCACCGCGCGGAAGCTGCCCCTCTGGCGGCGCACCTACCCGCAGGCCGGCCCCGGCAGCCTGCCGCCGATCGCGCTGGTCCTGGGCGGCGCCGGCCCCCGCGGGCTGAACAACCTCCTGAACAAGGTCATGGACCTCACCTACCGGCACTGGGCACCGCCGCGCCACGACCCGCTGGACTTCGCCGGGCGGATCCCGATCCTGGCCTGCCACCTCGACAGCCTGAAGCAGCGCGGCCCGTACGCCCCGATCTGGTGGCGCTTCGGCGCCCGCCAGTGGCAGCCCCTGACCGACGCGCTCGCCCACACCGAGTACCGCGCCCGCATCCAACGCCCAGAGGTACCCCAACCGGCCCCGCGGATGAACCACCCCGTAAGCGCCTGCATTCTTCAGCCGTGAATCCGCTTTCCAGTGCTCGCCAAACAAACGCATGAAGGCGCCGGGTGAATACCGTAAAAGCATCGCCAGTCCATCATTGACCCGGACTAATGAAAGAATCCGGAAGAAAGGATCCAGCACTGCGCGGAGGCTATTCACCAGCACGCAGGCCGCGCATTCGCGTGCCGCACAGGGTCCGGCCGACGGCCCGGAACAGACGGAGGGGCGGCCCGTCGGCCCTTGCGAGGCCCGGGGCCGACCTTCCCCGCTCCAGCACGTCCCCGAGCCCCGGGCGGCAGCCGGGCGCGGGACAGCTGCACGAGGCCGGCGGCATGTTCGCCGGCCCCTGGGGCGCTCCAGCGCCCGCCTGACTGCGTACCCGACTGCGTTCCCCACTGGGCGCCCGACTGCGTACCCGAGTGCGTGCCCGTACCATCTACACCGACCGGGACATCCCAGCAGCTCAGCGGGCCAATCAAGGTGCCCGGCAGCCATGACAACCCCCTCTCTGCGCGCCCTCTCGCGGAAAGCCTGGCCAGGGAACAGGTGGATACGGGTTGGGGGTGGGTGGTGGTGTGGGGTGGTGGGGTTGGGAGGGGCGGGTGGGCGCGCATCGGTGGCCCTGCCCGCGCTGCGCCGGCCTTTCTCGTAGCAGGCGCCCGGCCGGGGCCGGTCGCGCAGGCGGGGCCGCCCGGAGTCCTGGTGGCGCGGCCCGTGCCGGACGACATCCAGTTGTCAGCGAAAACGACATGAAGTGCCAGCGGCGCGGGTCATCGGTGCGTCACCAGGCCTGCCGCCGATCGCGGTTGAGTCGCCGGCCGTGCCGCAGCCGAGCGCGCGGTACGGCCTGTCGCCAGCCACTGACAGTTCGCTGTCGTCCGACAGAGCCGGTGTAGCGGCCTCCCGCCCCGGGCAAGCAAAGGCACAGCGCTCGAACACCGGCTCACTGCAAGCACCGGTTCGTGGCGCGCGGACACGGGCGGGGCACAAGCGGTTCACACGCCCGGCCCGCCCGAAGGGCGGCTGCCCCAGGAGGCGCCCATCCTCGGTACATGACGCAATTCATCGATGCCACGGTGTGCTTCACCGAGTCCGTAGATGCCGGGGGAAAGACGTTCGGCGGCGTCCAGGAGCTGAAGGTCTCGACCTCGGACGGGTGGCTCCGCGTGCTCGATGACACTTCGGACGAGCAGGTGATCTACACACTACCGGCCCGGAACGTTGCGTGGATCAAGGCGAAGCCTTTCGGCCTTGTGGACTCGGCCAAGCAACTGGTCGAGGATCTGAAGGCCAAGACGAAGTCCGGTGGAGCCACGCCGTAAGGGGAGCTGTGCGCCCGTCAGAGGAGTTTTCGGCCTGGTTGGACGCCATGCGACCCGTCCAGGCCCTTGCCGGCTAGCGCGCCGGTCAGAGCGTGGACGCAATACGAACGAGTCCTGGACGCCAACACGGTCAGCGTCCCCTGCCCGGACTGCGGCTCACTCGACCGGAACAACGGCGACGACGACACCGTCACCACGCACGAGGCGGCAGGGCCAGGTTCACAGCCCCCCCGACATCCGGTGCGGCCCGGAGGCCCGACTACCGTGGGACAGGGTATCGGGTACGTCGCAGGTCCGCTGCATCCCGGCCTCGGCCAGGTGCTGACGCTCGGCGGGGAGGTCCCGGCGGACCTGCTCCTCCGCGGCGGTCAACACGCGGTAGTACGTTCGCGGTCGTACCGCCTCGATCAGCGGCCCAGGGGTGCCAACCGGGCCTGATCTCAGTCGAGCGCGCTGGCCCCGCCGACCCTGCCGGACCGACCGTCCACCCGCTGCTCCTGGGAGACGACGAAGTCGGCCAGGCCGAGCTGCGCCCCGACGGCTGGGCTGCCAGCCTCTACCACCTTGGCCGGGTCTGATTGTCCGTGCCGGGCCGCCCACGCCGGCCCGGGCGTGCCCCGTGCCCAGCAGCGGGACGTCTGGCGTCGTTCACAGCCGGTTTCTGCGGCTGAGTCGGTAGATCACGGTAGGTGATGCCCAGGATGATGCCCAAGGCTGCCCAGAGGCCGATGATGAGTCCGAGGCCGATGGCAGGCTCCCGAGCTGCCGCTGCTCCCGAGCTGCCGTTGCGCGCCGACTGGGCGGTGGTTGTGTGGTTGGCCGCGGGCGGGGGGCTTCGTCGGCGCCAGTGGATGCCGGCCTGCCCGGCAGCCGCTGCTACCAGTTGCGGTAGACGTCGCGGCGGTTGCCCGCGGCCAGGACCCAAACGATCAGACGGCCGTTGTTGACCGTGTAGACGATCCGGTAGTCCCCGACCCGCAGCCGCCACCGCGCACTGTGGCCCTGCAGGGCCTTGATGTCGAAGGCGCCGGTGTCCCCTTCGTCCAGGGCCCGTTGCAGCTCGGTGAGCCGGCGCAGGATCCGCAGGGCATCCGGGCGCGGGATCTTCAGCATCTCCCGCTGGGCGTGCGCGGTGAACCGCGTGACGTGCCCCACCGGGTCAGGCCCGGTCGCGCAGGAGCGCGGCCATCTCCTCGAGGGACACCGACCCCTCGAGCCCCTCGGCCTCCGCCTCGTCCGCCAGCCGGTTCAGCCAGGCCTCCTCGGCCGCCTCGGCCAGCCCGCGCAGACGCCGGTACTCGCGGACATCCATCACCACCGCCTCCTCCCGGCCCCGGCGCGTGATGATGGTCGGCGTCCCCTCCTGCCGCGCCCGGTCAAGGACATCGGCCAGGTGGCTGCGGACCTCCGCCATGGAAGCAATCACAGGCTCAGACATGCAACAAATGTAGCAGATGTACATCTGTTGCAGCCTGATGCGGGGTTGGCCGAACAGGGCGGGCACAAGCCCAAGGCTGGGCAGGAGAAGCGTCCTGCACCTGGACGCGGTCAGGTGGGTGCGGCTGCCGAATCCATCCGACCGTACCGTGCACGACGGACCCAGCCGGAGATGCCATCACCGTCCCACCAGCAGGGGACAGCCTCTCCCCGCCCGTCGGCGCCGGGACGACGAAACACCGGTGCACGCCCCCGACGACCCCGCGCGGAGGACGCCCAACCCAGTAGGCGCGGCCCGTGGCCCGGATTCTGTTCGACTCCCAGCTCAGGAACTGCCCCCCATCCGGCTGATGAGCCCGTCCCGGGTGATCCCGTGCTCCTGGCCCCAGTCCGCCAGGCGGTCCTGATCGACCGGATCGGGCAGAACCCGCTGCGCCTCTTCTGCTTCTTCCCAGTACCCGGCTCTTTGCAGTACGGCAACGACTTCGCTCCGGCGGTACACCACGATGATCATCTCGCTCGTCGAAACCCCCACACCCTTCACTGTCGGCCATGCCGCCGACGAAGTCACGACAGCGGGATCGCAGGTCCGTCCGCCGCGCCGGGCCCGGACCTTCCCGCCCTCGGACCCGCCAGCTCCACCTGCAGCCCCGATGACAGGCCCGCCGCCCGCGACCAGCTGAGGATCTATGCGCGACGCGACACCGCTCTGCTGCTGGCACAGGCGCGACCTGGCCGATCACCCAACGAAGGCCTGCCGTATAAATCTTCTGGTCCGACAGGGTCTGTCCATTGAACGGTGTAACTCGGGTGGGTTGAGTTAGCGGCGGCCGATGGAGAGTCGGCCGTCGAAGGCGATCTCGAAGGCGTTGAGCG
>NZ_JBHWBW010000523.1:0-5323 GCF_042735675.1 Kitasatospora sp. NPDC059571 | reverse complement strand
CAGCCCCCCCCCCCCCCCCCCGCCCCCGCCGCCCCCCCCCCCGGGCCCCCCCCCGCCGCGGGGGCGCCGCGGCGCGGGGGCGCCCCCCCGGCGGGCGCGGGGGAGTCGGCGCCGGAGGCGACCCGGAAGCCGGTCCGTACGGCCTTGCTGACCAGGCGGCGGTGGGGGGCGACCAGCAGCAGGCTGCCGGTCCCGCGGTCGTCCGGCACGGGGACGTCCTGTCTGTCGGGGGCGGTGGCGGGGCCACCGCGACCGGTGGGGGGCGGGGGAGGCGTGGGCATGGCCGGTCGGTCAGCGGGCGCCCGCGGCGGCCGCGGTACGCGGGGTGAAGACGTCCTTGACCCGGTCGAGCCGCTCGGTCACGGTCGCCCGGTCCGGTCCGGTCACGGTCGCCACCGCGACGCCGGCGCCGAAGGACTGCGCCGGGGTGAGGACGTCGCCCGGCCGGCGGCGCAGCAGGACGTCCAGCAGCCAGTCCTCGTCGGGCAGCGGGCCGTGCTCGAAGAGCGGGCCGATCTCGGGCGGGTAGATGACCGACCAGCCGCTGGAGCGGCGCTCGGGCGGCTGGATCTCGCGCACCGGCGGGATCGGCAGGCCGAGTTGCGGGAGCAGCGCCGCGACGTGCAGGTTGACGCCGAAGCGGTCGCGGAAGGCGGGGACGACCCCGCCGCCGCCGGGGCGGCCGGCGATCTCGCAGAACACCGGGGTGCCGGTGCGGTCCAGGAAGACCTCGTGGTGGGTGACGCCGGAGAACCAGGGGACGGCGGCGAGCACGGCGGCGTCGAAGGCCGCCAGGGCGTCCCGCTCGGCGCCGGGGTCGAGGACCGCGGAGCGGCACTGGCCGCCGGTCGGGAAGACGCTGTTCGGGTCGAGGTAGCGCGACACCACGGTGACCAGGGCGCGGCCGTCCTGGACGACGCTGTCGATGTGGTGCAGCGGGCCTTCGACGAACTCCTCGGCCTCGTAGCGGCCGTCGTAGCCGAGCCCGTCGCGCTCCAGGCGCTCCAGCTGGGCGCGGGAGGTGACCTTGTGGACGCCCATCGAGCCCATGGCGTCGAGCGGCTTGAGGACGACGGCGCCGTGGGCGGCGAGCAGGTCGGCGGCCTGCAGCGGCCGGTCGATCTCCACGAACTCGGGGGTGCGGATGCCGTGCGCGGCGAAGTGGCGCTTCATCAGGGCCTTGTCGCGGAACAGCTCGATCTGCTGCGCGGTGTAGCCGGGCACGCCGAGGGCGTCGCGGTAGCGCGCGGCGGGCAGGATCAGCCGCTCGCCGGCGGCGGCGACCAGGTCCACGCGCGGTCCGGCGAGCAGCTCGGGCAGCGGGGCCATGACGCCGACCGCGTCGAGGACGTCGGCGGTGATGACGCGCTCGACCTCGCCGGGGTGCGGGGTGGCGGCCTTCTCGGGGAGGGTCACCAGAGTGACCTCGTACTGCCGCGGGTCCAGGAAGGGGGTGCCGTCCGGGTGGCGGTAGGCCTGGTAGCCGGAGCGGTCCAGCAGGACCACGTGCTGGCGGGTCATGCGTGCGCCTCCTCGGCGGGGGTGGGGTCCAGGTCGAGCTCGTCCTCGAACCAGCGGGCGGCCTCGGCGAGGCGCTGCTCGACGGCGGTGCGGTCGGGGCCGCTGACGACCATCGCCGCGAGGAAGTCGCCGGAGGAGGCGGCGGCGGCGATCCGCTGCCCGGGTTCGGCGTAGGTCTCGTACAGAGTGACCCAGTCGAACGGCGCCTTCTCGGGGAGCGTGCGGACGGTGCCGGGGCGCTTGAGGATCAGCAGCTGGCCGGCGAGCTGCCGGGGCACCAGCGGGTCGGCGCCGCGCGGGACGGGCACGGGCAGGCCGGCGCAGGCGCGGATCCAGGCGAGCGGGAAGTCCACGTCGAACAGGGCGTGCAGGACGCCCTTGATCAGGGCGCCGCCGTTGCGGCTGGCGATCTCGCAGAGCACCAGCCGGTCGTCGGGGGTGTGGAAGACCTCGGCGTGGAAGGTGGTGTCGGCGGGGGTGGGCAGGGCGGCGAGCAGCTGGTCGAGGAAGGCGAGCAGCCGGCCGGTCAGGGGGTCGTCGCGGTCGAGGGCCACGTCGCGGCGGGGCTCGCGGTGGTCGGCGAAGGAGCCGAGCTGGTACAGGTAGCGCGAGGGCCAGGCGGCGGCGACCCGGCCGTCCAGCACCATGCCGTCGATGTGCACCATGGAGCCGGCGACGAAGGCCTCGACCATCAGCCGGCCCGGCTCGATCTCGCCGGCGGCGGCGAGGTGGGCGTCGAGTTCGGCGGCGGAGTGCAGGATGTGCTGGCCGACCGAGGAGGAGCCGTCGCGGACCTTCAGCACCAGCGGGAAGCCGTGCTGTTCGGCGAAGTCGCGGACGTCCTGGGCGTGTTCGACCGGGGCGTGCTCGGCGACCGCGATCCCGGCCCGCCGGGCCAGGCGCTTCATCACCAGCTTGTTGCGGAAGGCGATCGCGCTCTGCTCGGACTGGCCGGGCAGGCCGAGCCGGTCGCGCAGTGCGCCGGCCCGCTGGAGGTCGCTCTCCTGGGTGGCGACGAGGTACTCGATCCGGTGGGTCCGGGCGAGGTCGAGCACCCGCTCCTCGACCTCGCCGGGCACCTCGAAGTCGACCGCCTCGGCGTGCGCGTAGCCCGCTTCGGGGAGCACGTCGCCGTAGGTGGCCAGGGACTGGCGGGAGGTCAGCAGCAGGAGCGGGCCCGGGTGGTCGGCGAGCCATTCGTCGTAGCGCCGCTTGGTGAGCGGCCCGCGGTTGAGGATGAGGACGGTCATCGGGAGCCTCCCGGCTGGGTTGCTGCGGTGGGGACGGCGGCGGTGCCGGCGTCGGCCGCCATCGCCTTCTGGAAGTCGGCCAGGCGCTGCCCGCGCTGCCGGGCGGGGGCGCTCAGCAGGGCCAGCGAGGCGAGGCCGCAGGCGGCGAACAGGACTGCCATGCCGTAGGGCCCGAGCAGGTCGCCGAGCGGCAGGGTGGCCGAGGCGAGCAGGGCGGCGCCCCGGATGCGCAGCGCGTAGAGGGACATGTAGCGGGCCCGCTTGCGCGGGTCGATGACGTCGGCCATCACGGCCTGGCGGGCCGGCACGTTCAGCAGCTCGCCGACGGTGTAGACGACGGAGAGGGCGATCAGCACCCAGGCGTCGTTGCTGACGCACAGGCCCATGAAGCCGAGCACGAACAGGACGATGCCGAGGTTCATCCCGAGGCTCTCGGAGATCCGGCTCAGCACCCGCTTGACCAGCAGGGCGAGCAGCACCACCAGCACGGTGTTGAGGATGCGCAGGATGCTGAGCATCTGCACGCCGTCCACCTGCGGGGCCCAGGAGCCGAGGTGGACGAGCTCCTGGCGCGGGAAGTCCGCGGACAGCCGCACGCCGAGGTAGTAGGTGAGCTGCATCTCGACCAGGGTGATCAGGGTGGCGGCGGCGACGATGCGCAGGAACAGGCGGTCCCGGGCGGCCTCGGCGAAGCCGGCGAGGGTCGCACGCACCGACCGCTCGGTGCCGGGCCGGCCGAGCGCGGGCGCGGTCTCGGCCAGTCCGAGGAAGGTCACCACCAGCACGCCGCAGGACAGCGCCGCGCCGGCCCAGAGCAGGTCGGGGAAGTGCCGGCCGTAGAAGAGGCCGCCGATGGCGGCGCCGGCGGCGAACGACACGTTCATCGACCAGTAGTTGATGGTGTAGAGGCCGGTACGGATCTCGGGGGTGGCGACGTCCATCAGGACGGAGTCGTTGGCCGGGAAGGCCAGTCCGCCCATGCAGGTGAGCAGCAGGAATCCGCCGTAGGTGGCGAGCGGGGAGTGCCACAGCAGGGAGTTGGCCAGCGCCATCACCGTGTAGCCGGCGGCCACACCGCCCTCGGCGACCAGCAGGGTGTACCTGCGGCCGCGGGTGTCGGCGAGGTGGCCGCCGAGGAAGGTGCAGCAGACGGTGGCGACGACCACCAGGGCGAGCAGCGAGCCGACCCGTCCGACGCCCATCTCGGACGACAGGTAGATCGCCATCAGCGGGGTGAGCATGTAGTTGAGGAAGCGGTTGACGAACGCCACCGCCAGCCTGAGCTTGATGTTGCGGTGCGCCCCCGACAGGACCGCCAGGCCCGAGGGCGCGTGCCCGGCCGTGTCCGTCATGACGCGTCGGCGGCGGCGGCCTCGGCGAGGGCGGCCTTGAGCAGGCTCTCCAGCGCGGCGAGGGCCTCGGGGTCGCTGTAGCGGCCGTCCTCGCCGAGCAGGTCGCCGGCCTTGCCGAGGGCGACGGTCTCGTGCTCGACCACGCGGGCGCCGGAGCGGCGCAGCACGTCGACGAGGACGGGCTGCGCGTCGCCGCCGCCGCGCGGGCCGGGCGAGGCGCTGAGGACGGCGACCGGCATGCCGGTCAGCGCGCTCTCGCCGTACGGGCGGGACAGCCAGTCGAGGGCGTTCTTCAGCACCCCGGGGAACTGGCCGTTGTAGGACGGGGTGCTGATCACGACGGCGTCGGCGGAGGCGACCAGGGCGCGGGCGTCGCGGACCGCCTCGGAGGAGTCGGCCTGCTCCACGTCGAAGTCGTAGAAGGGGAGTTCGCCCAGCTGCAGCTGGTCGGCGGTGTGGTCGGCGCCGGCGGCCTCCAGCAGGCCGCGCACGGTGGCGACGGCGGCGGTGTTGAGCGACTGCGCCCTGAGGCTGCCGGAGATGAAGACGATCCTGGCCATGGAGTACTCCTGTCGTGGCGTCACGGAGGAGCGGTCCTCCGGTGCTGGTCACGGACAGGATGGACGGCCCGGTTACCGTTCCGTTCCCGTCGTCCTCCCGGCCGTTGGCGCACTCGGCGGGCGCGGCCGTCCGCCCCTCGGACGATCACCCCAAGATTCGGTAAAAAAGGGCCCCGGGGGCCGTCCGCAGGCGGGTAGCGTGACCGCCGGTACTGGCCGGGGAACGTTCCGGGAACAGCCGAAGCGAGAGTTCTGGTGTCGGAACGCACACAAAACCTTCTGCTAGGTGGGGAACATGCGCAAGAAGCTCGTCGGCCTGGTCACTGCTCTCGCCGCGACCCTGGCGATCACCGGTGCCGTCGTGGTCCAGACGGTCCAGGACCAGGCCCGGGCCGCTGCGGTGACGGTCGCCAGCGGCGACCCGATCCCCAGCGTGGTGGCCGAGAGCGGCGACCCGATCCCGAGCGTGCTGCCGAAGGGCTGAGCCCCGCCTGCCGCGGGGGCCCCCCCCCCGAGGAGGGGGGGGGGGGCGCGGCGGTGTGGGGGGGGGGGGGGGGTTTGTGGGGTCCGGGGGGCCCGCCCCCCCCGACGCCGTCGATCGGGACGTGCTGCGCCCTGAGCCGGGTGACCAGGTCGAGCA
>NZ_JBHWBW010000522.1:0-5326 GCF_042735675.1 Kitasatospora sp. NPDC059571 | reverse complement strand
GTTGGGTGGCTGGGTTTTGCTTAACCACCCCCCGGCCCCCCCCCCCCCCCCCGGGGGGGGGGGGGGGGGCCGCCCCCTTCGCGGTACGGCGGGTCAGCGCTCGCCGAGCTCCACGTAGTCGCGGATCGCGGTACCGGTGTAGATCTGACGCGGACGGCCGATGCGGCTGGTCGGGTCGTTGATCATCTCGTGCCAGTGGGCGATCCAGCCGGGCAGCCGGCCGAGCGCGAACAGCACGGTGAACATGCTGGTCGGGAAGCCCATCGCGCGGTAGATCAGGCCCGTGTAGAAGTCGACGTTCGGGTAGAGCTTGCGCGAGACGAAGAAGTCGTCGCTGAGCGCGTGCTCCTCCAGCTTCAGCGCGATGTCGAGCAGTTCGTCGCTCTTGCCGAGCTGGCCGAGCACCTCGTGCGCCAGGATCTTGACCTGCGCGGCGCGCGGGTCGAAGGCCTTGTACACGCGGTGGCCGAAGCCCATCAGCTTGACGCCGTCCTCGCGGTTCTTCACCTTGCGGATGAAGGCGTCGACGTCGCCGCCGTCCTTCTGGATCTGCTCCAGCATCTCCAGGACGGCCTGGTTGGCGCCGCCGTGCAGCGGGCCCCAGAGCGCCGAGATACCGGCCGAGATCGAGGCGAACAGGTTGGCGTGGCTGGAGCCGACCAGGCGCACGGTGGAGGTCGAGCAGTTCTGCTCGTGGTCGGCGTGCAGGATGAGCAGCTTGTCGAGGGCGTTGACGACGACCGGGTTGATCTCGAAGTCCTCGGCGGGGACGGCGAACGTCATCCGCAGGAAGTTCTCGACGTAGCTCAGGTCGTTGCGCGGGTAGACGAAGGGCTGGCCCATCGCCTTCTTGTACGCGTAGGCGGCGATCGTCGGCAGCTTGGCCAGCAGGCGGACGGTCGACAGGTGGCGCTGGGCCGCGTCGAACGGGTTGTGGCTCTCGGGGTAGAACGTGGCCAGGCCGCCGACCACCGAGGACAGCATCGCCATCGGGTGGGCGTCCCGCGGGAAGCCCTGGTAGAAGCGCTTGACGTCCTCGTGCAGCAGCGTGTGCTGGGTGATCTCGGTGTTGAAGGCCGTCAGCTCCTCGGCCTTCGGCAGCTCACCGTTGATCAGCAGGTACGCGGTCTCGATGAAGTTGCCGCGCTCGGCGAGCTGCTCGATCGGGTAGCCGCGGTAGCGCAGGATGCCGTTGTCGCCGTCCACGAAGGTGATCGCGGACTTGTAGGCGGCGGTGTTGCCGAAGCCGTTGTCCAGGGTGACCAGGCCGGTCTGCGGGAGCAGCTTCGAGATGTCGAAGCCGGCGTTGCCCGCAGTGCTCTCGACGACGGGGTACTCGTACTCGCCGTCCTGGTACCGCAGTACTACCGAGTTGTCGCTCACGTCTTCCTCACCGACGAAATGAATCCTCATCCGACTGCCCTGACTGTCTCTACGATCCCCCATCCGGAGGACAGCCGCGCACCCGGGGTGGGCCGAAAAGGGGCCCGCCATACAAAACCTGTCGCCGATGCCGGTGTGAACCGGACAAGATCGGCACCAGACCAGGTTCCGCCCTAAATCTCTTCACGTCAAGACAACCCCGGACCGTACCCCACCCCCGGTCGATCATCCAATCGAGAGCCGGTGATCGAGCGCGGAGTGCCTCCGACCTGCGCTGACGGCCCGCACCGCCTGGGCGATCGCCCTGCGTGACCCCACCAGCACAACCAGCTTCTTCGCCCTCGTCACAGCGGTGTAGAGCAGGTTCCGCTGGAGCATCGTCCAGGCCGAGGTAGTGACCGGAATCACCACCGCCGGATACTCGCTGCCCTGCGACCGATGGATCGTCACCGCGTAGGCGTGCGCCAGCTCGTCCAGCTCGTCGAAGTCGTACGGCACCTCCTCGTCCTCGTCGGTGCGCACGGTCAGCCGCTGGTCCTCCGTGCTCAGCGCGGTCACCACCCCGACCGTCCCGTTGAAGACGCCGTTCTGCCCCTTCTCGTAGTTGTTCCGGATCTGCGTCACCTTGTCGCCGACCCGGAACGTCCGCCCGCCGAACCGCCGCTCCGCCAGCCCCTCCCGGGCCGGCGTGACCGCCGCCTGCAGCAGGGTGTTCAGGTTGCCCGCACCGGCCGGCCCGCGGTGCATCGGCGCCAGCACCTGCACGTCCCGGCGGGCGTCCAGCCCGAACCGCTGCGGGATCCGCCGCGCCACCACGTCCACCGTCAGCCCCGCCGCCCGCTCCGCGTCCTCCTCCGCGAACAGGAAGAAGTCCGGCAGGCCGTCCGTCACGGGCGGCAGCCCCTCGTTGATCCGGTGCGCGTTGGTCACCACGCCGGACTGCTGCGCCTGCCGGAAGATCCTGGTCAGCCGCACCGACGGGATCGGACTGCCGGGGGCCAGCATGTCCCGCAGCACCTCGCCCGCCCCCACCGACGGCAGCTGGTCCACGTCCCCGACGAACAGCAGGTGAGCCCCCGGCGCCACCGCCTTGACCAGCTTGTTCGCCAGGATCAGGTCCAGCATGGACGCCTCGTCCACCACCACCAGGTCCGCCTCCAGCGGCCGATCCCGGTCGTACGCGGCCTCGCCGCCGGGCCGCAGCTCCAGCAGCCGGTGCACGGTCGAGGCCTCGGCCCCGGTCAGCTCCGCCAGCCGCTTGGCCGCCCGCCCGGTCGGCGCCGCCAGCACCACCTTGGCCCGCTTCGCCTGCGCCAGCGCCACGATCGACTTCACCGTGAAGGACTTGCCGCAGCCCGGGCCGCCGGTCAGCACCGCGACCTTGCGGGTCAGCGCGAGCCGCACCGACTCCCGCTGCTCCGGCGCCAGTTCGGCGCCCGTCCGGCGGGCCAGCCAGCCCAGCGCGGCCTCCCAGTCCACGTCCGCGAAGCCCGGCATCCGGTCGCCCTCGGCGTTCAGCAGCCGCAGCAGCTGGTTCGACAGCGAGATCTCCGCCCGGTGGAACGGCACCAGGTAGACCGCCGTGACCGGCTCGCCCGCCTCGCCCGGCACCGCCTCCCTGACGACCCCCTCCTCCGCCACCAGCTCCGCCAGGCAGTCGATCACCAGGCCCACGTCGACCTGGAGCAACTTCACCCCGTCGGCGATCAGCCGCTCCTCCGGCAGGTAGCAGTGCCCCTGGTCGCTGCTCTGCGACAGCGCGTACTGCAGCCCCGCCTTCACCCGCTCCGGGCTGTCGTGCGGGATGCCCACCGCCTGCGCGATCCGGTCCGCCGTCAGGAAGCCGATGCCCCACACGTCCGAGGCCAGCCGGTACGGCTCGTTCTTCACCACGCCGATCGAGGAGTCGCCGTACTTCTTGAAGATGCGGACCGCGAGCGAGGTCGACACCCCGACGCCCTGGAGGAAGACCATGACCTCCTTGATGGACTTCTGCTCCTCCCAGGCCGCCGCGATCATCTTCGTCCGCTTCGGGCCGAGGCCGGGCACCTCGATCAGCCGCTTCGGCTCGTTCTCGATGACCTCCAGCGTCTCGACGCCGAACGCCTCGACGATCCGCTCCGCGAACCGCGGCCCGATCCCCTTGATCAGCCCCGACCCCAGGTACCGCTGGATGCCCTGCACCGTGGCCGGCAGCACCGTCGTGTAGTTCTCCACCATGAACTGGCGCCCGTACTGCGGGTGCGAGCCCCACCGGCCGAACATCCGCAGCGACTCCCCCGGCTGCGCCCCCAGCAGGGCGCCGACCACCGTCAGCAGGTCGTTCCCGCCGCGCCCGGTGTCCACCCGGGCGACCGTGTAGCCGGTCTCCTCGTTGGCGTAGGTGATCCGCTCCAGCACCCCCTCGACCTGGGCGAGCTGCCGCGGTGCGGCCTGCTCCTGCTTCGTCGTCACGGGCCCCTCCCGGTAGCGGCGGCACGCGGTGCTGTGACCGCCCGCCACGCACGGTACCTCCCGCCGCGGACACCCGGGAGCCACTCCCGGCGGCCCCGGGTTGTGGGGGCCCGTAGGCGGGCCGACGATGCGCTCAGGGGGCAGCGGCCCCGGCGGCCCGGCCGCCGGGCCACCGAAGGAGCAGCCGTGCCGCGTACCGACCACCCCCGGGGCACCCCGGCCGGGCTCGACCACACGGGCCCCGACCCGGAGTCCGCCGCGCGCTTCTACGCCGCCCTGCTCGGCTGGCCGCACCCCCCGGCCGGGGTGACCCTGCACCGCGCCCCCGGGCCCGCTCCCGCCGGCGCGGCAGGCTGGACGGTCGCCTTCACCACCCCCGACGCCCACGCCACCGCACGGTCCGTCCACGGCGCCGGAGGCACCGTCCGCACCTGCGGGCCGGACGCGCGCGGCCGGCCCACCGCGCTCTGCACCGACCCGGCCGGCGCGCTCTTCACCGTCCGCCAGAGCGGCGCCCCGTTCCGGCTCGCCTGGACCGAACTGCACACCCCGGACCCGGCCGCCGCCCGCCGGTTCTACCGCGCCGTCTTCGCCTGGCAGCAGTACGACCTGCGGGCCGAACGCGAGGGCTGCACCGTGCTGCGGCCGGCCGGCGGGACCCCGGAGGACGGCCACGGCGCCATCGTCCAACTGCCCGCCGCCGAGGCCGCCGCCGGCGTCCGCCCGCACTGGCTGCCGTACTTCGAGGTCCTGGACGCCGAGGCCGCCGCCGACCGCGCCGTCCGGCTCGGCGGCGCGGTCCGACAGCCGGCACGCCCGGTCCCCGGACTCGGCCTGCTCGCCCGGCTCACCGACCCCTGCGGAGCCGCCTTCGCGGTCATCGCGGCCGACCGGCGCACGCCCTGACGGACCGCCCGCGGAGCGGACCGGCCGGCCATCGGTCCGGGAACGGCCGGGCATAGGGTCGGCACCGTGCCCGACTTCGAGATCCGCCGCGCCACCGCCGCCGACCTGCCCGCGATCGTCGCCATGCTCGCCGACGACCCGCTCGGCGCGGCCCGCGAGTCCCCGGAGGACCTCACCCCCTACCGCGACGCCTTCGCCCGCATCGACGGCGACCCGCACCAGCACCTGGTGGTCGCGGAACAGCGCGGACGGGTCGTCGGCACCCTCCAACTCACCGTCATCCCGGGCCTGTCCAGGCGGGGCACCACCCGGACGATCATCGAGGCCGTCCGCGTCCACGCCGACGCCCGGGGCAGCGGCCTCGGCTCCGCGCTGATCACCTGGGCGGTCGAGCGCTCCCGGACCCTCGGTGCGGGACTCGTCCAGCTCACCACCGACGCCACCCGCACCGACGCCCACCGCTTCTACGAGCGGCTCGGGTTCACCCCGTCGCACGTCGGATTCAAGCTGCCGCTGACGTAGCCGCCCGATCGGGTCCGGGCGACAGGCCCCGGAAATGCGAGAAGCCCCCCCCGGGTGACCC
>NZ_JBHWBW010000521.1:0-5327 GCF_042735675.1 Kitasatospora sp. NPDC059571 | reverse complement strand
GCCCGGAGCCGCGCCGGGTCGCCGCCCAGCTCGCCCCGCCCGCCGCCCGCCGCGGCCCCGGCCCCACCGCCGCGGCCGTCCTGCTCGCCTGCTGTCTGGCCGCCACCGCCGCCACCGCGCTGGAGGCCACCGACGACCTCCACCAGGCCGTGGAGACCGCCCAGGCCGCCACCGGTCACTAGCCGCTCCGCGCCACCTCGCGAACCGGCCATCATGGCCGATCCGCACCGCCCGTGATGAGAATTCCCGCTCCCCGGGCATGTCCCGATCGAGCGGCCGTACGCTGACTGCGGACCGGCGCACAGGGAGGGGCGGGGGCGGATGCAGAGGACACAGCGGGCTGCCCGCGCCCACACCGCCCGCACCCCCGCCGGCCTCGTCCGCGCCTACGACCTCGCGCTGACCGCGCCCGCCGGCCCGCCCGACCCCGGGGCCGCCCCCGCCGCCGCGCCCGCGCCCCGGCCCGAGATCAGCGACTCCTGGCTCCGGCTGCGCCGGCTCGGCCTGGACCCGGACACCGGCCGCAACGCCCGCCGGATCGGCACCGCCGACCTCGAACGGCGCCGCCACGACTCCCAGCTCGGCCAGGTGCTGCCGCTGCTGCGCGCCACCCTGCTCGGGCACCCCGAGGACGCCCCGGTCCTGCTCGCCGTCGCCGACCCCGAGGGCCACCTGCTCTGGATCGACGGCGCCCGCCCGCTGCGGCGCAGCGCCGACGGCATCGGCTTCGACAAGGGCGCCCGCTGGACGGAGGACGAGGTCGGCACCAACGGCATCGGCATGGCGATGCGCACCGAGCGGCCCACCAGCGTCCACTCCGCCGAGCACTACCTGCGCAGCCACCACGCCTGGACGTGCGTCGCCGCCCCCGTACGGGACCCGCGCACCGGCCGGATGCTGGCCGTGCTCGACCTGAGCGGACCGGCCCAGCAGGTGCAGCCGCACCTGCTCCGGCTGACCGCCACCGCGGCCCGGCTCGCCGAGGCCGAGCTGCGCGCCGTCCAGCTGGAGTCGCTGCACCGGCTGCGCACCCTCGCCGCCCCGCTGCTGGCCCGGGTGAGCGGTCCGGCGATGGTGGTGGACGGCGCCGGCTGGACGGCCGCCGCGGTCGGCGTGCCGCCGGTGCCGCGGCTGCGGCTGCCGGCCGAGGGCTGGGGCAGCGCCGCGGTGCAGTGGCTGCCGGCGTTCGGCCAGTGCGCGGTCGAGCCGCTGGGCGGCGGCTGGCTGGTCCGCCCGCTCACCGCCGCGCCCGCGGTCGCCGAGCAGAACGACGGCGCCCGGATCCACCTCGACCTGCGCCGCCCCGGCCGGCCGGAGCTGCACGTCCGCGGCGCGGCCGGCAGCTGGTCGCACACCCTCAGCCCGCGCCACGCCGAGGTGCTGCTGCTGCTCGCCGTCCGGCGGACGGGGCTGAGCGCCGCCCAGCTCGCCGACGGCCTGTTCGGCGACCCGGCGCGCACCGTCACCGTCCGCGCCGAGCTGTCCCGGCTGCGCCGCTACCTGGGCGCGCTGCTCGACCACCGGCCGTACCGGCTGGCGGGCTCGGCCGAGGTGTCGGTGAGCGGGCCGGCCGACCCGCTGGACCTGCTGGTGACCTCCGCCGCCCCGGCCGTCCGGGAGCTGCGGGCCGCGCTGCTGGCGGGCACCGCCCGGCTGCCGGGCGCCCCCGCCGCCCCGTAGGCCCGGGCGGCCGCTACTCGTCCCAGGCGCCGGCCAGCAGTGCGGCGAGCTCCTCGTCGCTCGGGCCGGCCGCGCTCTCCTGCTCGGCGCCGACCAGCGCGTAGGTGCGGTCCAGCCAGTCCCGCACGCGCGGCCGGGCGGCCTCCAGCAGGGCGCTGCCGTGCGGGGAGTCCAGCGCGATGTGCAGCGTGGAGCCGTGGCACGGGCAGTAGGCGGGCCAGAGCTTGATGTCGCCCTGGCCGCTGAGCGCGTGCAGCCCGTCGCGGAGCAGTTCGCGCGAGAACACCCAGTCCGCCTCGTCGAGTCGGCCCAGGTGGAAGGTCAGCAGCACCTCGCAGGGCCGCGCGGTGTCGTACCGGAAGCGGGTACGCACCTCTCCCACCTGGTCGTCGTCGAGCGCGATCCGCAGGGTCATCACCTCGTCCACCACCGCCGGGGCGGGGAGGCGGCGATCCGGTTCGTCGCCCGTGGGGGTGGCGGCGAGCGGATCGGAGGGTACGGACAGCGGGTCGCGCGGCATGACGGTCTCTCCGAGGCGGCTGGGGTTCCCCCAGGGTGCGGCACCGCGCGCCGGCGGGCAACGGTTGCAAGGGGTTGCAGTGCCGGCCGGGAACCGTCCGATTGGACGGTGCGTCAGATATCCGACACAGTACGTCATTACGGTTAACACATCCGTTGCGTCCCGGGTCTGGCGCCGGCCATGGCTGCCGCTGGTAGCCTCATGGCCCCGTCACGGCGGCCAGGGGCCCGTGACGGTTCCGGGGAGACGGCATCGCGCGGGGAGGAGGGGAGCCGTGGCGCTCCGCGAGCACACCGGGTCGGCCGGCCAGGCGGTCCGGTACGGGCGGCACAGCCGGCCCAGGCCGATCGGCGGCAGGCTGCGGCTGCCGACCATCAGGTTCTCCGGCGCCGCGATGGCGATGTCCACGGTCGTCGGGATCAGCATCGCGACCACCTGGCTGCTGAACGAGCAGCAGGGCGTGGGCCGCAACCCCGGCGTGTCGAACGTCGGCGCCAGTCCGCCGCTGCCGAGCCCGGACTCCCCGCCGTCCACCGCGGCCGCACCCGCCCTCGCCGCCCGCACCGACGCGGCGTCGCCGGGCACCCCGGCGAGCCCGAGGACGCGGCCGACACCGCACCCGAGCGGGTCCGGCCGGACACTCGCCGACCCGCGGCCCGGCACCTCCCGTGCACCCGCCCCGTCCGGCTCCCCGACCACCTCCGGCCCGGTCGGGCTGCGGCCCGTCGGCACCGGCGGCGGCAGCGGCAGCGGCGCGCCGACCAGGCCCGGCCGGCCGGTCGGCGACGCGCTGTCCGGGCAGGCCCGGGTCGAGGCCTTCGGCCCCTCCGGTCTGCGGCACACGGTCGTGCTGACGGTCCGCCGGCCGCTGACGGCGCTCCAGGTCGAGCTCCGCCTGGAGCGGCCGGCGACGCTGCCCGGCACCGCCCCGGTCTGCAGCATGCCGGGCGTGGTGACCACCGTCTCGGTGGAGCGCGGCACCCTGGTGTACCGCTACACGCTCCCGGCCGGGGCGGACCTCGCCCCCGGCCGGTACAGCTTCGAGGTGCTCGGCGCCCGGCCCGCCCGGACGGACGCCGCGCCCGCCGGCCCGGCCGAGACCTGGTCGGCGGCGGCGTTCCTGCTCGACGACCCGCAGGCGGTCGCCGTCCGCGGCACCTTCGGCTGACTTCGGCTGACCGCCCGGCCGGGGCCCCGTCCGGCCCGGCCTAGGCCGCTCCGGCCGCCGCCAGCCGGACGTTCCACCGGCCGAGCCGCCCGGTCAGCACGGTGGCCGACAGCGGCTCGACGTCGAGCCGCCAGAAGGCCGGCCCGGGCACCGCGAGGGCGTGCAGCACGGCGGCCCGGACGACGTCCGGCTCCACCACGGCGAGCACCCGCGGCCCGTCGGCGGGCAGCGCGTCCAGCCAGCCGCCGACCCGCCCGACCAGGGCCAGCACCGACTCCCCGCCGTGCGGGGCCGCGGCGGGGTCGGCCAGCCACCGGGCCACCTCCCCACCCTCCGCCGCGGCGACCTCCGCGAGGGTCCGGCCGCGCCAGCGGCCCATGCCGCACCCCGCCAGTTCGGCCACCGGCTCCGCCGGGTGCCCCAGCGCCCCGGCGGTCGCCAGGCAGCGCGGGGAGGGCGAGCGGACCACCCGGGCGCCGTCCGCCGGGAACCGCCCTGCGGCGGCCCGGGCCCGGCGCAGCTCCGCCTCGCCCGGCGTCCCGCCGTCCTCGAACCGGGCCTCCCGCCCGTCCGCGCCCAGCAGCGCTGAGACCAATGTCACGCGTACCGTCACCGCACGCTCCCCTCTCGCCAACTCCCTTGCCGAACGGGCGGATCCACCGCCCGGGCGGGCTCGCCGCAGCATCCCGGGGCACGCCCGGGCGCCGCGCGCCCCCGTGTGCGCCCTTGGCGGGCGTCCCCCGTGACGGTACCTTCGGCTCGATATGACGACGGCATGACGGAAGTCCGGTGAGAATCCGGCACGGTCGCGCCACTGTGAGCCGCGCAGGACCCGCCCCGCGGGCGGTCCCTGGCGGGAAGTCAGACCCGGGCCGTCGTCCGTGCACCATCTAGCGGGACGCGAGTTCCCGAGGAGGTCCTGCCATGGCACAGTCCGTTGCTCCGGCCCTTGCCCCGACGTCGTCGGCGGCCCCCCTGCCCCTGAAGGCAATCCTTCCCTGGGCGGTCTTCTTCGGCATCCTGATGCTGACCCTGATCTACTTCGTCGGCGCCGAGCAGGGCGCCACCTCCCTCATCTCCGGCGAGAGCGTCCACGAGTGGGTGCACGACGGCCGCCACCTGCTCGGTTTCCCCTGCCACTGACCCAGGGGACACCGTGAACTCCGCCACCGTCAGATCTCTGCTGGTCCGCGGCATGCTCGCGGGCCTCGCCGCGGGCCTGCTCGCACTCGTCGTCGCCTACCTGCTCGGCGAGCCGCGGGTCGACGCGGCCATCGCCTACGAGGACGCCCACTCCACCGAACACGGCATGGAGATCGTCAGCCGGTCCCTCCAGTCAACCGCCGGCCTGGCCACCGGCGTCCTCGTGTACGGCGTGGCGCTCGGCGGCATCGCCGGGCTCGCGTACTGCTTCGCCCTCGGCCGCACCGGCCGCTTCGGCCCGCGGGCGAGCGCCGCACTGCTCTCCGGCGGCGCCCTGCTCGCCGTCTACCTGGTCCCCTTCCTCAAGTACCCGGCCAACCCGCCGTCCGTCGGCGACCCGGAGACCATCGGCAGGCGGACCACGCTGTACTTCCTGATGATGGCGCTCGGCGTGCTGCTGGCCGTCGCCGCGACCATCCTCGGCCGGCGGCTCGCCCCCCGGTTCGGCAACTGGAACGCCACGGTCGCCGCCGTGGCCGCCTTCGCCGTGGCGGTCGGGCTCGCCTACGCCGTCCTCCCGGCGGTCAACGAGGTCCCCGAGGACTTCCCGGCCACGCTGCTCTGGCAGTTCCGGGTCTCAGCGGTGGCCATCCAGCTGACCTTCTGGGCCTCCTTCGGGGTGCTCTACGGACACCTGGCCGAGCGCCTGCTCACTCCGGCGGCCGCCCGGCCGGCGGGGGGCGCCCCCCCGCGGGGGCGCCCCCCGCGCGGGCCGCGCCGACCTGCGGCACGGTGGACGAGGGGCCGTCACACCAC
>NZ_JBHWBW010000520.1:0-5342 GCF_042735675.1 Kitasatospora sp. NPDC059571 | reverse complement strand
CGGTCGCGGTGATCAGCCGGCTGATGGGCCTGGAGGGCCTGGACCTGGAGCGGCTCGGGCACTGGAGCGACCACGCGCTGTCGGCCACCGCGTACACCGCCGAGGAGATCGCGCGGGCGATGCGGGAGTTCGGGGAGTTCGGCCACCGCCTGGTGGTGGAGCGCCGGAAGAATCCGGGCGAGGACCTGGTGAGCAGCCTGGTCGAGGCCGCCGACCGCACCGGCGGCGTCAGCGAGGCCCAGCTGACCTCCCTGGTCTGCGGACTGGTGGTGGCCGGCCACGAGACCACGATGACCACGCTCGGCAACGCCCTGGTCTACCTGCTGGGCGAGGACGACGGCACGGCCTGGGCACGGATCGCCCAGGGCGAGGAGCAGGCGGCGGCCGCCGCCGAGCAGCTGCTGCGCGCCGTGCCGCTGGGCGACAACCGGACGCTGCCGGGCCAGCTGCGGCGCGCCGTCGAGGACGTCGAGATCGGCGGGGTGCTGATCCCCGCGGGCAGCGTGGTCGCCGCCGACGGCCGCTCGGCCAACCACGACCCGGCGGTGTACCCGCAGGAGCTCGACCTGTTCGCACCGCTGCCGACACCGAGCCTGACCTTCGGCGCCGGCCCGCACCACTGCCTGGGGGCCTGGCTGGCCCGGATGGAGCTGGAACTCGGCCTGCACAAGGCGGCCGCACGCTTCCCCGGGCTGCGGCTGGTCGACCCGATGGACGCGATCGAGTGGCGCACCGGCCTGCTCACCCGCAGCCCGGCCCGGCTGGCGGTGGCCTGGTGACGGCCGCGGCCGGCGGCGCGGGCCTGGAGGTGCGGGTGGACCGGCTGCGCTGCGTCGGCTCCGGCCAGTGCGCGGCGGCCGCGCCGCAGGCACTGGAGCTCGGCGAGGACGGACGCGCCCGGCCCCGGCATCCCGCGGGGGCCGCCCCGGCGGGCTCCGCACAGGCCCTGACCCAGGCCGCCGACCTGTGCCCGACGGAGGCGCTGGCGGTGTACGCGGGCGGGGAGCTGATCGCGCCGGCCGACTGACGGCGCGCCGACCCGGGGCCGCCGCCCCTCCCGCAGGCGGCGGCCGCCGGTCCCCCGGACGGCGGAGCGGACGGAGTGTTGTGCCGGGTTTCTGTCGGTTCGTCCGCCGATAGTGCGACATGACACGTACTCGGAGGGCGCTGCTGTGCGCCGCCACACTGATCACCGCCACGCTCCAGACCACTGCGACGGCGACGGCCGCGGGCGCCGGCCCGGCGACCGTCCGCGGCCACGGCGAGCACGCCTGCGTCAGCACGCCGCAGCCGGTGCGGGGGCAGGCCCGCCGCGTCCTGGAGACCGTCCGGAAGGCCCAGCAGGACCTCGACCTCAAGTCCGTCGAGTTCAAGGTGACGGTCGACGGCAAGGAGCTGATCACCGACGCGCTGGGCGAGTCGATGACCGGTGTACCCGCGGAGCCGGACATGAACTTCCGGGCCGGCTCGGTCGGGATCGCCTACATGGCGACCGTCCTGCTCCAGCTCGTCCAGGAGGGCCGGGTCGGCCTCGACGACCCGATCTCCCGCTGGCTGCCGGACGCCCCGCACGCGCGTGAGATCACCCTGCGGGAGCTCGGCAGCTCCACCTCGGGCCTGCACGACTACGTCACGGACCCGGTGTTCCTCGCCGAGTTGGCGGCGCACCCGTTCAAGCAGTGGACGCCCGAGGAGGTGGTCGGCATCTCCGCCGGCCACCCGCTCTGGTACCGGCCGGGGACCAACTGGAGCTACTCGCACGCCAACTTCCAGCTGCTCGGCGCCGCCCTGGAGAGGATCACCGGCACCCCGCTGGACCAGCTGCTGCGGGAACGCGTGATCGAGCCGCTCGGGCTGGACAGCACGGCGAACTCCTTCACCCCCGAGATCCCCGCCCCGGTGCTGCACGCCTTCACCTCCGAGCGCGGCCTCTACGAGGAGTCCACCTTCTGGAACCCGTCCTGGACGACCGCCCCGGGCGCCGTCATCACCACGGACATCTGCGACCTGGCCCGGTCGGCACAGGCGATCGGCTCCGGCGAGCTCCTGTCGCGGCGCTCCTTCCGGGTGCAGCTCGACCCGGGGACGGTCGGCCTCGGCCACCCCACCGACACCTGCCCGCCGGACGTCTGCCTCCCCAACACCGAGGCCAGGCACTTCGGGTTCGGCATCATCGTGTCCAACGACTGGGTGGTGCAGAACCCGTCGTTCTCCGGGTACGCGGCCATCCAGGCCTACCTCCCGGGGAAGAGGCTGGCGATCGCCGTCTCCAGCACCAAGGGCCCGGACAGCCCCGCCAACGTGAACACCGCCGAGATCGTCGCCGAGCGGATCTCCGAGCTGCTCTCCCCGGACAACCCGCTGACCGTCTGAGGCCGGCCGGCCGGCCGGGGAGGACGGCGGGTCAGCCGACCTGCTGGCGCGCCTCCCCGGCCGCGCGGGCGGCGACCGGGGACGGCCCGCCCGGGGGCCGCCGGTCCAGCACCCAGGAGACCACCGCGACGGCGCAGCCGGCCGCCGCGAGCACCGCCCCGACCAGGGTCGGCGAGGTCCAGCCGAACCCCGCGTCGAGCGCCAGCCCGCCGAGGAACGCACCCTGGGCATTCGCCAGGTTGAACGCGCCCTGGACGGTCGCCGAGGCCAGCGTCGGGGCGCTCCTGGCCTTCTGCAGCACCAGGGTCTGCACGGTGGGCACCACCGCGAAGCCGAACACGCCGATCAGGACCACGGTCAGCGCGGCCGACCAGCGGGCGTGCGCGGTCACCGCGAACAGCGCCAGCGCGAGGGACATCAGCAGGAACGCGGCGCAGATGCTCGGGCGCAGCGCCCGGTCGGCCGCGTACCCGCCGACCAGGTTTCCGATCGTCATGCCGACCCCGAACAGCGCCAGGACCAGGGTCACCGCGCCGTCGGAGAAGCCGGCCACCTCGGTCAGGGTCGGCGTGATGTAGCTGTAGCAGGCGAACAGCCCGGCACAGCCGACCACCACGGTCGCCAGCGCCAGCCACAGCTGGCCGCTGCGGAAGGCCGACAGCTCGTGCCGCAGCCCGGCCTGCGGATGGGCCGGCAGCGGCGGGACGAACCGGGCGATCGCCGCCGCGCCGAGCGCGCCGATGGCGACGACCACCAGCATCGCGGCGCGCCAGCCGAGGTGCTGGCCCAGCAGGGTCGCCGCGGGCACGCCGAGGATGGTGGCCACGGTCAGCCCGGAGAACATCACCGACACCGCGCGCGCCCGCAGGTGGGGTGCGGCGAGTTCGGCCGCGGCGACCGCGCCGGCCCCGAAAAACGCGCCGTGCGGCAGCCCGGTGATCAGCCGGGCGACGGCCAGGAAGCCGAAGTTCGGGGCGATCGCGCAGAGCAGGTTGCCCACCGTGAACAGCCCGGTCAGGCCGACCAGGACGGCCCGCCGGGGCAGCCTCGCACAGGCCGCGGTGAGCAGCGGCGCGCCGAGCACCACCCCGAGCGCGTACAGGGCGATCAGCCGGCCGGCCGCGGGGATGGAGACGTGCAGGCCGCCGGCGATCTGCGGCAGGAGTCCCATCGCGGCGAACTCCGTGGTACCGATGGCGAAGGCCGTGACGGCCAGGGCGACGAGCGCCAGAGGCATGGGGGAACTCCGTGGATCACCTGCGGAACGGGCAGCGGGGGCCGATCGGCGGGCGGTCGCCGCTGACCGCCCGGGCCGGGGCACCGCTTGCGGGTGGTTCGGCCGTTTCGTACGGATCCTATCGACCGGTGACCGCCGGGCCTCACCCGGCGGGCCTCCCGCCGGGCGGTTCCGGGCCTCACGCGGCGGTGGCCAGCTCGCTGATGCGGTGCAGCTCCACGACGATGTCGTGCAGCGTCCGGCAATCGGTGGGCGGTGCCCCGATCGCCGGGGCCGGGCGCGGTCCCGCCGCCGGGGTCTCCAGCGCCTCGGCGACCGCGTCCAGCGCGGCCACGACCTGGCGGACCGCCGGTGCGGTCGGGCGCGGGGCGCCGTACTCCAGCCGGACGGCGCAGGCGGTGGCCGCGTCCACGATCCGCTCGGCCCCGGCGGTGACGCGCAGCCAGTCGCGGTCCCGGGTGCCGTTGGTGCGGAACTCGGCGGCCGCGGTCTCGGCGGCCGCCCGGGCCTCCGCCAGCGAGCCGTACGCCGCCCGGCGCAGCGCGGCCCGCTGCGCGGCGGGCCCCGGCGTGTCGGCGAGGACGTGGTCCAGGTAGCGGCGGGTGTCGCGGAGGGCGTGCGCCGACCGGTGGCCCGCCCGGAGCCGGCTGTCGGCGAGCCGCGGCAGATGGCCGACCAGCAGCACCAGGGCGCAGGCGATCGCGGTGTCCGTGAGCCGCGAGCCGGCCGCCTCGCGGTCGCCGCCCACCGAGACGAAGGTGAGCACGGTGACCGTGACGACGGCGGTCTGCGCGGCGAAGTGCCGGACGGCGAGCGGGAAGAGCGCACCGCCGACGGTGACGGCCAGCACCGGGCCCCACGTCCCGCCGAGCAGCGGCGCCAGCGGCACGAAGGCGAGCACTGCGGCGGCCGTCCCGGCGAAGCGGCTGACCGTACGGGAGAACAGCGGCCCGAAGTCCGGCTTGACGAGGAAGGCGGCGGTGGCCGGCAGCCAGTACCAGTGCCCGGTGTGCAGCAGCAGGGCGGCCGCCGTGCTGGCGGTGACGCAGACGGAGACCCGCAGGCCGTACGCCCGCCCGGCGGCACCGGTCGGGCGCGCGGGCGACCGGCGGCGGGACGGGCGGCGCGGCGGCGGAACGCTCCCGCCGGGCCGCTCCGGGTCGGCGGCCGCGCCGAAGGCGAGGCCGGCGTCGAGCACGGCGCGGTCGAAGGCGCTGCGCGCGGGGGTGTCCGAGACGGGTGCGGGCAGCGGGCCCGGCGCCGCGTCGCGGCGCACCGCGGCGGCGAGGCGGCGCGGTCCGTCCGCGACCCGGGGCGGCAGCGGCGAACCCTCCCAGAGCAGCGCGACGCTCGCCTCGCAGAGGGCGGCCGCGGCCGCGAACCGTGCGCCCAGCCGCAGGTCCGCCGGGTGCGGACGCGCCGAACGGGCCGGCCCGCCCCGGCGGAACAGCCGGGACGGCAGGAGTCCGGCGGGCAGGCGCAGCGCCGCGTACAGGCGCAGGGCGTGGTCGGCGCGGTCCAGCGCCGCGGTGAGACGGCGGCGGGCCGGCTCGGCGGCGGGCGTGCCGACCGCGTCCAGGGCGTCGGCGAGGGCGTCGAAGACGTCGGCGACCGCCGACCGTTCGTCACCGCCCCGTCCGGGGGGCCCGGGCCGGCGGCCCCCCCCCCCACCCCCCCGCGCGCGCCCCCCCCCCGCCGCGCCGGGGCGGGGGGTGCGCCTCAGCACCGCGCC
>NZ_JBHWBW010000519.1:1004-5352 GCF_042735675.1 Kitasatospora sp. NPDC059571 | reverse complement strand
GCGCGCGGGTCAGCCGTCGGCCAGCGCCTGGACGCGGTCGTAGGCGCCGTTGAAGCGGTTCTGGTCGCCCGGCAGGACGCCGGAGTCGGCGTACTGCCAGATGGTCTGGTACGACCAGCCGGCCGGCAGGGTGCCGACGGCCGAGGCGTAACGGGCGATCCAGAGCGGGTTGGTGGCGCCGAAGGAGGAGTTGTTCCCGGTGCAGGTCGTCCACCAGTCGGTGGTGGTGTAGATCACCGGATAGCGCCCGGTCGCGGTGTGCACGGTGTTGCTGAACGACCGGATCCAGCTGGCCATGGCGCTCTGGCTCAGGCCGTAGCAGGTCGCGCCGTACGGGTTGTACTCGATGTCGAGCGCCGGCGGCAGGGTCCTGCCGTCGGCGGACCAGCCGCCGCCGTGGGTGACGAACCAGTTCGCCTGCGCAGCCCCGGAGGAGGCGTCCGGCAGGGCGAAGTGGTACGCGCCGCGGATCAGGCCGGCGTTGTAGGAGCCGTTGTACTGCTGGGCGAAGTACGGGTTGGTGTAGGTGGTGCCCTCGGTGGCCTTCACATAGGCGAACCTGGCGCCGTTCGCCTTGGCGGTGGCCCAGTTGACGTTGCCCTGCCAGCCGGACACGTCATTGCCGGGGGTCTGGGTGGCCAGAGTGTCGATCGGCGCGCCGGTGCCTCTTCCCTCGTGGGCGACGACGGTGGAGCCCGCGTGGTCGAGGTCGTAGTGGTGGACGGGGGCCGGTGCGGGTGCGGCGGCGGCCGGGGCGGCCGCACCGAGCAGCAGGGCCGCCGCGGCCGAGGCGGTGGCGAACCGGGGGAGCGGTCCGGCCGTGCCGGCTCTGGGGCGGACGGGGAGACGGGCGGAGCGCGGGGCAGTGGGGAGCACGAGCCACTCCTGTGGGGGGTGTGGAACGCGGGACAGCGGGCGCTACCCGCGTAGAACGGGAGCGTAGTCATGAACTCGCCATGCAAGCGATGGTGTTGACGGCGCATCGAGCGGCGCATCAGAGGCTGGGGGCGCCGTCCGTGTGCGCCGCTCGGAGAGGCGTGCGCCCCCGGGCGCCCCTGTCCGGGTCCGTCGCGCACCGGGCCGTGCTCGACCCCGGACGGGCCTTGTGTGGCACCATGGCGGCGCGCCGCCCGCCGCCGACCAGCAGGGAGACCGACCGTGCCGACCGCGCCCACCGTCGAGAACGCCGACCGCTCCGACGACGCCGAGCCGACCTTCCGCGCCGCCGTGCCCGCGGACGTCCCGTCGCTGGTCGCCCTGGTCGAGTCCGCCTACCGCGGGGAGGCCAGTCGGGCCGGCTGGACCACCGAGGCGGACCTGCTCGCCGGGCAGCGCACCGACGCCGACGGCGTCGCCGACGTCCTCGCCCGCCCGGACTCGGTCGTCCTGGTCGCCGAGCGGGCGGGGGAGCTGCTCGCCTGCTGCCACCTGGAGCGGCGCCCCGCGGCGGCCTACTTCGGGATGTTCTCCGTCCGCCCCGAGCTCCAGGGTGGCGGCCTCGGCCGGAGCGTCCTCGCCCGCGCCGAACTGCTCGCCCGCGAGCGGTGGGGTCTGGCACGGATGGAGATGACCGTGATCGAGCAGCGCGCCGACCTGATCGCCTGGTACGAGCGCCGCGGCTACCGGCGCACCGGCGAGTACGAGCCGTTCCCGTACGGCGACGAGCGCTTCGGCATCCCGCTCCGGGACGACCTGCGCTTCGAGCGGCTGGTCAAGACCATCTGAGCCCCGGGCCGCCGGGGGCCCGGGGCTCTCTCGCGACCGGGTGCGGGCGGGACCGCCCGGTCAGTCCGCGGCGGGCTGCTGCCGCAGCCACTCCAGGTACCGGCCGGACTCACGGGTCAGCCCGGTGAGGAACCACACCACCACCGCGGTGTCGTCCGACCAGCCGAGCACCGGGATGAAGTCCGGGATCGCGTCGATCGGGCTCACCAGGTAGACGAAGGCCAGCACGGCGAGCGCCGCGAGCCTGCCCGGCCCCACGCCCGGGTAGCGGCGGCCCAGCACGTCCCGGATCAGCCGCGGCGTCGCGATCAGCCGTGCGCCGAGCCCAGGCGCACCCGGCCGCTGGGTCTCCCCGTACAGCCCCCACGCGGACCGGCCCACCGCGGCCCGGTCGAGCCCTCGTACCCGCTTCGACGCCACCGGCTTGGCCACCGCTGCCTCCTCGCCGTCCGGTCGGACGCCCTGCTGCGCCGATCCACCCGCCAACGGTACGCGAGCCGCACGGCAGCGCGGCAGGGTCCGATGTCCGGTTCTCGCTACGGGTCTGCTGCGTGCCCGTACCGGCCGCCGGCCCACCCCGAAACCCGGTCGACGTGCTGCGGAGGGCGGGCGTAGCGTCCGGGGCGTCGGGAGCGAGCGGGCCGGTCCGTCGGACCGGCCCAGGGCAGGGGAGCAGATCGAATGACGGAAGCCGAGCTGCGGGCGGCCGGTCCGCAGGACGCCGCCCAGGTGGCCCAGCTGCACGCCGAGAGCTGGCGCCGCACCTACCGCGGGGCCTACGCGGACTCCTACCTCGACGGCGACCTCGTCGCCGACCGGCTCGCCGTGTGGTCCGCCCGGCTCGCCGCGCCGCACGGCACGCTGACCCTGGTGGCCGAGGACGGCGCAGGCCTGGCGGGCTTCGTGCACCTCGTCCTCGACGAGGACGACCGCTGGGGCACCCTCGTCGACAACCTGCACGTCCGGCACGACCGGAAGCGCGGCGGCCTCGGCCGCACCCTGCTCAGCGGCGCCGCGGCCGCGGCCGCGGTAGACGCCGTGCACCGCTCCCTCTACCTGTGGGTGCATGCGCAGAACACCGCGGCCCAGGGCTTCTACTCCGCCCTCGGCGGCCGCAACGTCGGGACGGCACCCGTGGCCGCCCCCGGCGGCCTCCCCGAGCGGCTCAACGGCACCCCGGAGAAGTACCGCTTCGCCTGGTCCGAGGCGGCGCTCCTCGGCCGTGCCGCGGTGGCGCCCGCAGGCTGAGGAGAGACCTGCCGCCGCCCGGCGGGCGGTCCCTCCGGGCCGCCCCGCCCACGGGTGTGGCGCAGCGTCACCGGATCCGCCCGCGGGCGGCCGCCGAGGAGGGTCCTAGAGTGGCCCGGTGCCCTTCACGTTCAGTCACCCCCTCGCCGTCCTGCCGCTGCTCCACCACGGCCGGGCACGCGGCAGGCTGGTCGCCTCCGCGCTGGTCTGCGGCGCGATGGCCCCCGATCTCCCGTACTTCGCGGGGGAGTTCGCGGCCGGACGGATCACGCACGCCTGGTGGGGCGTGCCGACGGTGGACGTCGCCGTCACCGCCCTGCTGGTCGCCCTCTGGCACCTGCTGCTGCGCGCCCCGCTGGTGGCGCTGCTCCCGGCCCGCTGGGCCGGTGCCGCGGAACTCCTGACGGCGCCGCAGCCCGGGAGCCTGCGGTGGCCCAGGCCGGCGGACGCCGCCCGGTTCGCCCTGTCGGCCGCGATCGGCGCCGCCACCCACGTCGGCTGGGACGGCTTCACCCACCCCGGCCGCTTCGGCGTCCGGCTCCTGCCCGCCCTGCAGACCGTCTCCGTGCTCGGCCGGCCGCTGTACGCGGTGCTCCAGTACGGGACGTCGGCGATCGCCCTGGCCGTGCTGGCCCGGTGGCTGCTGCGGGAGCTGCGGCGGGCGGCGGACGCCGGCGGCCGCCCCTGTGCGGTGACCCTGGACCGGCGCAGCCGGCGGACGGCGCTGGCCGGGACGGCGGCCGCGGCGGTCGCCGGAGCCGGGTACACGATCACCTTCTGGTACCGGCCCGGCGAGCCGCTGTCCGACCTGGTCCCGACCTCCGCCTTCGGCTCCGTCGCCGGTGCCGGCGCAGCGCTCCTCCTGCACGCGGCGGTGTCGGCGGCCCGGACTCGGGCGAAGGCCCGCCGGGCGTGACGCGGCCGACGTGACCGGGTGGGCCCGTCCGGGAGGTCGACGGCGGCCGACGGCGCCGGTGGCTCATCCGCCGTAGAGGCTGCGGCAGATCCGGGCCTGCTCCGATCCGGGGAGCCACTGGCCCTGGCGTTCCGCCGCGGCGCAGACCTTGAGGCCGCCGAGCGGCGGCGCCACCGTCACCGGGCGGGCGCCGCCCGAGCCGTGCACCGTGCCGCGCGGGTTCCGGGTCGGGGCCGGCCGCCGGCTCTGGCGGGCCTGCGCCGGGCTGCCCGCGCCGCTGTCCGACTGCGACGGCTCCGCCGACTGCGCCGCCGGGACGGCGGAGCCGGCGGGCGGCGCGCGCGGCCCGCCCCCCGGCCGCCCTGGGACGCCCCCGGGGGGGGGGGGCCGCCCCTCGGGGCGGGGGGCGGGCCCGCGGGCGGCGGGGGGCGCGCGGGGGGGGCGCGGGTGGGGGTGGAG
>NZ_JBHWBW010000519.1:0-994 GCF_042735675.1 Kitasatospora sp. NPDC059571 | reverse complement strand
CCCCCCCCCCCGGGGGGGGCGGGGGCGGGGCGCCCGGCCGCGGGGCCCGAGGCCTCGGGCTCCGCCGACGGCGCCGCGGGGCGGGGGGCCCCGGGGCCCGACGGGGGAGCGGCCGCCCCGCTCGGCGGTGGAACGCCCTGCGGTGCGGCGGGCGGCACCGCAGGGCGCGCGCCGTCCGAGGACGGGGTGCCGTTCACGGCCAGCAGGTCACCGCTCCCGTCGTCGTCCGAGGGGCCGCAGGTCACCAGCGCAGCGGCGAGCAGCATCAGCACACCGCCGAGGGCGGCCGCACCGCCGACCGCGCGCCGGCGTCCCGAGTCCGCGGGACGGGGAGCCGACTGCGGTGGTGCCGGGGGCGGCGGCCCGGCCGGGCGGGCCTCCTCCCACGGGTACCGCCACGGTGGCTCCCACTGTTCGTCCATGCCCGACCTCCCGGGTGTGCGGTGGATCCCGGGACCGCCGCCTCCGCCGTCGGCCGCGCTCCCTCCTGCCCAACGAGCCCGGGGCGGTCCGGGAACGGTCCCGGCCCGGTCCGGGCTTACCGACCGCAGGTCGGCGCGGGCCCGGGCGGTGCGGTGCCGAACCGTTTCCGCGCACCCTCCGGGTGGGCGTGGTGCGCGTGCGGGCACCCACCCCGCGGACGATGCTGGGGGCATGAACAGCAACAGCACGACCGAGCCCATGGTCGAGGTCGCCGAGTTCCGCACCGACAGCCGCTACCGCCTGGTCCACTTCAAGGGCGGCGGCTGGAAGCCGCTCGCCCCGGAGGAATTCGAACCGGAGATCAAGCACCTCTTCCCCGACCTCGACCCGCACGACCCCGTCCTCGTCCACTGGGCGGACCGCCCATGGGAGTGGCCCGCCTGGCACCCCGGCGAGGCCTGACGGCCACGCCGCGCCCGACCGCCGCACCGGGCCTGACGGACCGGTGGCGCGCCCCGCCGTGCGCCGCCCCGCCGCCGCCGACCGCCGCCGTCCCGCCCGGGGCGGCCCT
>NZ_JBHWBW010000518.1:0-5388 GCF_042735675.1 Kitasatospora sp. NPDC059571 | reverse complement strand
GTGGTGTGGCCGCTCGGCCCGCCGGTGCCGCCGCCGGCCGGCCGGCTCGCCTTCCGGCCGGTCGCCGACGAGGCCGAACTCATCGGCCTGCTGACCGGCATCCTGGACGGCACCCTGGACGCCCACAGCCGCCACGACCTGAGCCGGATGTCCGCCGGGGAGGCCGCGCAGCTCCACCACGACGAGGAGTTCGCGCACTACACCACGCCGCGCGAGTGGTGGCGGGTGGCGACCCTGCCGGCGACCGGCGAGCCGGTCGGGCTGGTCGTCGCCGCACGCAACCAGTACCGCCCGATCATCGCGTACATCGGCATCCTGCCCGCCCATCGCGGCCGGGGCCTGATCGACGAGGTGCTGGCCGAGGGCACCCGGGTGCTGGCCGGCGCGGGGGCCGAGGTGATCCGGGCGTCCACGGACGTCGGGAACACCCCGATGGCCGCTGCCTTCGCCCGGGGCGGCTACCGAGTGTTCGAGCACGAGACCGTGCTCACCTGGGGCTGACGGCCGATCCGGGGCCGGTCACCCGGGGGCGGCCCTGGCGGGCTCCCCGGGCGGCCGGGCCCGGCCGGCGACCCGCTCCAGGTCGTCGAGGAGCCCGCCGAGCCAGACCACCACGTCCACGGTGTGCAGGGACGCCCGGTCGGCCGGCAGCCTGGTGGCCATCAGGCGCTCGTCGATGAGTGCGCTGCGGGCGTCGCCGAGCTGCGGATCCGCCGGACCGGAGGGCGAGCCGTCCAGCAGCGCCGCGCCCTGCCGCCGGAACGCCTCGGCGACGCCGTTCGCGTCCCGCACCAGCGAGGCCGCGGTCTTGGGACCGGCCACCGCTGAACCGGGCGGGATCCGTGCCAGCAGCGGTTCCGCTCCGCGGACGGTGTGCTGCCCGACCAGGACCGCGGCCTGCCAGTTCGGCCCGTCCCCCGTCGAACCGTGGCGCTCGCAGCGGTACTGGGCGTACATCGCCTCGGTGAGCAGCGCCGACCGCCTGGCCCGGTGCAGGGCGCCGCGCGGCGGGCCCGCACCGGTGACCACTTCGACGGTCTCGCGGAGCGCATCGGCGCTCTCGGCGAGCAGTTCGGCGGTGCGCCGTCGCAGGTCCTGGCCGCCGCCGCGGGGCCAGGCGCAGATCCCGGCGAGGATGCCGATCGCCGCACCGGTCGCGACGTTGACCACGCGGGCCTCCGCCAGCTGCCAGCCGGCCGGCGCCAGCTGGGTGAAGACCATGGCGATCACCACGGTGAAGGTGCCCTGCGCCCAGGCCAGCCCGAGCCCAGGACTCACGGTGAACGCGAACAGCATCACCGGCGGCAGGGCCGCGGCGTAGAAGACCGGGTGGTCCCCGACCGCGACCAGCATCAGCGCGGTCACGCCGGCACCGGTCGCCGTGCCGACCAGCGCCGGGCGCAGCGTCATCCGGGTGTCGGCGGCGCTGGTGCGCATCAGGGTGAGCGTCGCCAGCAGGACCCAGAAGCCGTGCGAGAGGTCGAGGGCGCCGGCCACCAGCCGGGCCGCGCCGAGTGCCGCGGCGGTCCGCAGGGCGTTCCGGAAGTAGACCGAGCGCAGGGTCAGATTGCCCTGGAAGCGGTGCCACCAGAGCAACGCGGTCGGCTCGTGCGCGTACCAGAACGGACCGGGCCGCTGGTCGGGGGGCGTCTGGTCGGGCGGCAGCGGTGCGCACCGGCTCACCCGCGCCGCGAGGGTGAAGAACCGGGTGCCCTCGGCGGCGTCCAGGCTCAGCGTCCCCACCCCGAGCCGGGCCACCACCGCCGTCCCGACCGTGCCGCGGCCCGCACCGTCCACCGCGCCCGGGTGGCCGTCCGGTTCGGCCACCCCGGCGACCCCGGCCACCCCCGCCACCTCGGTGACCCCGGTCGTCCCGCCGGGGCCGGCCGTCCGGGCGGTCTCGAACGCCGCGATCTGCTCCTCGATCGGTCCGGCGGTCGGCACGGGCCCGGTGCTGCGCACCCCGGCCCCCGCGGCGCGCAGCGCCCGGGCGGTGGCCCCGACGAGCTCCGCCGCCTGCGGGTAGGGGCCGCCGACCGCGACGGCCCGGCGGATCCGCAGCAGCTGCATGCAGGTGTAGTGCAGGGTGATGGCGCAGTGGCTGAGGGCGCGGTCCACGGCGTTCGCGGACGCCGGCCGCTCCATCACGGGGATCCGGGAGAACCGCAGGTCGTCCAGGAGGGCGTCGGCGTGCTCCCGGACGTCCGCCGTCCGGTCGGGGGCGGCCCCGCGCGCCCGGCCGGCAGCCGCCGCGGAGCAGTCGGTCGCGGCGATGTCGGCGAGGTCCGCGACGGCCTCGGCCGCCAGGGCCAGCCGCTCCCGGTAGTCCACCGGCGGCGGCTCCGGCCACAGCAACCGGTCCGCCGCGGCGAGCAGCAGGATGCCCGCGGTCGCGCCGACGAGCCGCTGCGGCAGCGTGTCCGGGGCGAACGGCGGGAAGCACGGCAGGATGTAGAAGAGCTGGAGGCCGTTGGCCAGGCCGACCAGGCGCGGCCCGCCGACCGAGGCGAACGACACGGTGAAGCCCACGCCCACCATGCCGAGCGCCGCCGCCCAGGCGTGCACCGCCAGCGCGGTTCCCAGGCAGACCAGCGCCCAGGCGAACGGCAGGGTCATCAGCAGGGTCCGGGCTCGAACCCGCGAGCCGCCGCCGATCTGGGCCAGCACCCCGAGCGCGATCGCGCCGAACAGCGCGTACGTGGCCGTCACCGGCTGGTCGAAGCCGTAGCGGAAGGTGTAGAAGCCCGTGCACGCGGCCAGGGTCACCCGCACCGCGCGGTGCCGGACCGCCGGGGTGGGGCGGGGAAGGCGCCGGTGCTCCGGCCGGGTGGGGGAGCGGCGCATCGCACCTCGTTCCCGTGGCGGCTGGCCGGCCCGGGCGGGCACGGCCCACGGCGGCCCGCCGCGCGCGGCGCGGCTCCTGGCCGTCGGACAACCCCCCAAGGTGCGCCGGCCGCGGTCCGCAGGTCCCGCACCGGTGGCCCGCCCGCCGCCGGCGCATCGTCGCCGGCCGTGCGCCGGGAGGCCGCCGCGCCCGGGCCCGCGGTCACCGGGAGCGACGAGGTCGTTGCGCATCATGAACGCATGGAGGACCTCGCCACGATCACCGTGTTCGTCACCTTCTTCGCCGTCCTGGGGCCGCCGAAGATCCTGATCGCCTTCGCCCACCTGAGCCGCGGGCGGAGCACCGCCGAGATGCGCCGGCTGATCGTCGTCAGCTCCCTGGTGGCCGGTGCGGTCGGCATCGTGATCGCGTACGCGGCCGACCTGCTCACCTCGTTCTTCCACGTCTCCGACCAGTCGCTCGCCCTGGCGGGCGGGACGATCTTCTTCGTCTACGCCGTCGCCCTGGTGCTCGGCATCCACCTCGGCGGCGCGGGCGAGGCGGAACCCGAGGAGCCCGGCCTGGTCGGCGGCCTGCGCGAGCTGCTGCTGCCGTACATCGTCAGCCCGCTGGCGATCTCCGCCGAGTTGGTGGAGTCGCTCGACGAGGACACCTGGAGCTGGCGGACGACGGTGGCCGCGATGTACGTCGCGGTCGTGATCATCGACTGCCTCTGTGTGCTGGTGCTCGTCCCCTTGCTGCCGAAGATCCACATCACGGCGCTGGAGGTGCTCTCCCGGGTGCTCGGCCTGCTGCTCGCCGCGGTCGGCGTCGAGGTGTTCCTGAACGGCCTGGAGGCGCTCGGCGTCCATCTGGCGCCCAGCGCGCACTGACCGGCGCCCGCTGACCGGCGCGCCCACTGACCGGGTGCCGGGGGGACGGCCCGGGTGGCCGGGCGGGGCGGCGCGCGGGGCGCCCCGCGGGGCGCGGCCTGCCCCCCCGCGCCGCCCCCCGAGCCACCGCCCGGGCGCGCGCGCGGGGGGGGGGCCGGCCCCCCCCCCCCGCGCCGGTCAGCCGGTCTCGGCCGGACCTGCCCCCCAGCTCGCCCGGACGAGCTCCCGCTCGGCCGCGGTCAGGTGGAGCGCCGCGGCCAGCCAGGCGGTGGCGTAGCCGTCGGCGTCCGGGTCGGTCAGCCGGCCGAAGGCGTCCCGCCCGCGACGGTCGGCCTCGGCGACCAGCGCGGCGGTCAATTCCGCCGCGGTGTGGAAGCCCGTCCGGCGCAGCGCCGCGGCCGCCGCCCGCGGATCACCCGAGCGGGCGGACTCGGCGGCGGCCCGGCGGCCGCCCGAGACGGCCAGCTCGACTAGCCGGCGCACCCGCCACAGCGGCGAGTCGGCCAGCGGGTCGGGCCCCGCGGCCGCCGCACCGTCCGTCGCCGCGGCCGCCCGCAGTTCCTCGGCGGACGGGAAGTGCATCCCCTGGAGCCGGTCGTAGCCGAGGTCGGCCCGGCCCTGCCAGGCCTCCGGGAGCCGGAGCGTGGCCTCGGCGCCCGGCACCGGGGCGACCGCCAGCGGCCGCAGCGTGGCGGCCCGGTCGGGCTCGATCCGGCCGAGCACCCGCACCCGCACCCCGGGGTGCGCGGCCAGCTGTGCCAGGTTCGCGGTGTGTCCGAGGTCGGGGTGGGCGAGCGCCGCCCGCAGCCGGACCACCGGACCGTGCGGCGCGCCGTCCGGGCCGATCTCCCGGGCGGCCACGCAGTCGGCGGCCGCACCGAGGACGACCAGGTCGCAGCCGACCGGCCCGCGCACCCGGCCGGTGTGCTCCGGGTCGGCGAGCGGTCCGTCCGCGAGCCGCTCCGCGGCGGCCTCGGCCAGCGGCCGGGCGAAGAGGCCGGCCAGCGGACCGGACGACCAGTCCAGCCCGGTGACGGGCGTGGCCCGGACGCCGCGGCCCGCACCCAGCCGGCCGTCCGCCGAGACGGTCGCGCCGGAGACCAGCAGTCCGGCCCGGGAGAGCGCGGAGTGGTCGAGCGGGGCCGATCCCACCGCGACCGGTGCGGTGCCCGCGCCCCGGGCCCGCGCGGGGCCGCCCGGCTTCACGTCGGCGATCGAGAACCAGCGGCCGTCCTCGGCGACCAGATGGGTGATCACGCCGCCGTACCCGGTGGCGGTCAGCACCGGCTCCCGGCAGACCCCGTGCACCCGCAGCGAGCCACCGGGCCGGTAGGTGCGCCGGGCGCTGCCCAGCAGCACCGGGTCGACCTCCGCGGCGGCCACCCCCGTGGTGGTGAGCAGGAGTTCGCGCAGGGCCGCGACCAGGTCGGCGAGCCGGTGGCTCGCGTACCGGGCCCGGGCACCACGCAGGCTGCGGACCACCCGCAGGGCGGCGGCCTCGGCCCGGTACAGGTCCGCCAGACGGGCGGTGTGCGCGGCGCGCAGCAGGTCGGCCTGGAGGACGGCGCCGGCGGACGGCACCCCGGCGGCGAGTACGGCGGCGGCCGCGGCCCGCAGGTCGGCGGCGGCTCGCACCTGTGCGGCCGACGGCGAGACCCGGCCGGGCGGCTC